>CAYUBS010000029.1:0-16280 GCA_964443145.1 uncultured Wenzhouxiangellaceae bacterium
GCTCAAGCCATCCCTGGTCGCTCGGCATTTGTTCCCGACAAATGACGGTCCTGAAAACGGGCCCCCAACTCCACACCGGGCCCTGCGCGTTACCGGGTATCGGGCTTGTGGAATTACGCCCAGCAGCCGGGAGTGGTCTGGCCCGTTTCAGGGCCTTCGGCTGTCTGGAACAGCCGCAGAGCGAACAGGGATGTCTTGAGCGTGCCCTGAAATGGGCCAGACCACTTCCGGCTGTGGTTCGGAGTGATGCCAGAAGCGTCGGAGCCTACAGTAGCGTGCGGGCGTGGTGTCGCAGGTGGTCTTCTATGAAGGTGGAGATGAAATAGTAGCCATGATCGTAGCCCTCCTGCATACGAAGCTCCAGCGGGTAGTGGCTGGCAATGCAGGCCTGCTCCAGTGAGCCGGGTTTCAGCTGGTCGGTCAGCCAGTCGTCCTCGGTGCCCTGGTCAATCAGTAGCGGTAGTTTTTCTTCGGCGTCACCGATGAGCAGGGCAGCATCGTACTGCACCCAGTCGTTGCGGTCATCGCCCAGGTATTTGGTGAGGGCTTTCTGTCCCCAACCGCAGTTCGAGGGGTGGCAGATAGGGGCGAAGGCAGATACGGATGCGTACTTGCCCGGGTTGCGGAGGTAACAGACCAGCGCGCCGTGGCCGCCCATCGAGTGGCCACTGATGCCGTATTTGTCGGTGACCGGAAAATTTGAGCTGACCAGGGCCGGGAGTTCTTCGGTCACGTAGTCGTACATCCGGTAATTCTGCGACCAGGGCTCCTGGGTGGCGTTGACGTAGAATCCTGCGCCGGAGCCAAAATCCCAGTCGTCATGCTCGCCCGGAAAATCGGTACCGCGCGGGCTGGTGTCCGGGCAAACGATCGCAATGCCCAGCTCTGCTGCAATACGCTGGGCTCCGGCCTTGAGCATAAAATTTTCGTCCGTACAGGTTAGACCGGAAAGCCAGTACAGCACCGGCACCGGTTTTTCCTTTGCCTGGGGTGGCAGAAATATTCCGAAAGTCATGTCGCAATTGCAGGCGTCAGAAGCGTGCTGGACCCGCTGGATTTCTCCGCCAAAGGTGGCTGTCCTGGAAATAACGTTCATTGGCTGCCCCGTTAGTAGATCACGACCGACCGGATGCTTTTTCCTTCGTGCATCAGGTCGAATGCGGTGTTGATGTCGTCGAGCGGCATGGTGTGGGTGACCATGTCGTCGATGTTGATCTTGCCGGCCATGTAGTTGTCAACATATCCCGGTAACTCGCTGCGTCCCTTGACGCCGCCAAATGCGGTGCCGCGCCAGACACGCCCGGTGACCAACTGGAATGGACGGGTGGAGATTTCCTGCCCGGCGCCGGCGACCCCGACAATGATCGACTCGCCCCAGCCCTTGTGACAGCACTCCAGTGCCGAGCGCATCAGGTTGACGTTGCCAACGCACTCGAAGGAGTAGTCGGCGCCGCCATCGGTCAGGTCGACGATCACATCCTGGATGGGCTGGTCGTAGTTTTTCGGGTTGACGAAGTCAGTTGCTCCCAGCATGCGCGCCATTTCGAATTTGTCTTCATTGATGTCGACACACACGATGCGCCCGGCCTGGGCCATCACGGCACCCTGGATCACGCTGAGTCCAATACCGCCGAGGCCGAATACAACAATGGTTGAGCCGGGTTCGGCTTTAGCGGTGTTCAGAACGGCACCAATGCCGGTGGTGATGCCGCAGCCCAACAGGCAGACCTTGTCCAGCGGGGCGGCCTTGTTGATTTTCGCAATGGCGATTTCCGGCAAAACGCTGTACTCAGAAAAGGTGGAAGTGCCCATGTAGTGATAAATCGTTTTGCCATTTTTCGAGAACCGGCTGCTGCCATCGGGCATCAGGCCCTGGCCCTGGGTGGCTCTAATTGCCTGGCACAGATTGGTTTTTCCCGATTTGCAGAAACTGCATTCGCCGCATTCCGGTGTATAAAGCGGAATGACATGGTCACCAACAGCGACACTGGTAACGCCTGCACCCACTTCTTCTACAACCGCACCGCCCTCGTGGCCGAGTATTGAAGGGAAAATACCCTCGGGGTCATCACCGGAAAGGGTAAATGCATCCGTGTGGCAGACGCCGGTGGCAACATTGCGGACCAGTACTTCACCGGCTTTTGGGCCTTCGACATCAATCTCTTCTATGACCAGTGGTTTGCCTGCTTCCCAGGCGACGGCGGCTCTAGATTTCATGGCTTTCCTTAATTATGTGGGTTGTCCAGCGACATATTATATGCCAAAAAAAACGGCCGCTCTTGCGGCCGTTTTTCTATGGCTTTCTTCAGGATTTCAAAAGGTCTGACAGGGGATTGCTGTGGTGCAGGTGTACATCCGTCTGCGGGTAGGGGATGTTGAGGCCGGCAGCTTCCAGTTCCATTTTTCCCTGTTCAAGCAGATCGCCCCATACCGTCCAGTAGTCCTCTGTTTTCGCCCATGGGCGGACTGCGAAATCGACGCTGCTGTCGCCCAGGTTCATTACGAAAATATTGGTCGCCGGATCATCCAGGATCTTGGGATGGTTCGCGCAGAGACGGGTGAGCACTTCGCGCGCCAGTTTCAGGTCATCGTTGTAACCTACGCCAAACACCATGTCTACGCGACGCTGGTCATTGGCCGTGTAGTTGGTGATGGTGTCGGCGGCGACCTGTCCGTTGGGAATGATGATTTGCTTGTTATCGGGGGTGGTCATGATGGTGCTGAAGATACGCACCTCTTCGACCTTGCCGGTGACCCCGGCGACTTCGACGAAGTCGCCTTTACTGAATGGCCGGAACATCACCAGCATGACGCCTGACGCAAAGTTGCCCAGCGAGTCTTTCAGTGCCAGGCCTATGGCCAGGCCGGCGGCACCAACTACAGCAAGCAATGAAGTGACTGGCAAGCCAAGTGTATCCAGGGCTGCAAGAATGACAGCTACCAGTAAAATGGCATACACGACGTTGCACAGGAAGTTCACCAGCGTGGGATCAACGTCGCGTGCATCCATCAATTTCCGCAGGACTTTGGTGATCCGTTTTGCGATCCACTTACCGATTACATAAATGACCAGCGCCACTACGATCTTGATCGCCCAGTCAGTAAGCATGGGGACCAGGTCGGCGTTGTCTAAGATTTCCTTCAAGGCTTCCATTATTTCTCCTTCCTGAATTTATGATTTCGATTTCTGGTCAGGTGATGTCTGTGCCCGGTTCCAGAAATTGTTCCATTTGGTCAGCGGCCTGAGCAACATTCCGGATGGTGTAGTCCAGTTCCTGCTCACCCACGTACGCGTAAGGCAGGTTTTCACACATCTTGATGTAGGGCACGCCATCGAGATCACCTACCGCGAGATAACCTACCCTTTGGGTCAGGTTGATGCGCAGGCACTTCTCGGCGTCCAGGTCATCCAGGGGAGCTACCGGTGTTTCCACGCGCAGTACCCGGCGGCCGCCACTGGTCTCCAGTTCGGCCAGGAATATGCTCTGGCGACGGTCATTGGGCTCGATAGGAAACTCGAAGCTGATAATGAAAGGCTCATCAATTCTGAGCTCGTACAGGTCCATCATGTGTTGCCGGACTTCGGAAAAAGTTTGCATTTATGTCTCCAGTATTAACCGGCGCTGCTATTTCGGCGCCAGTCGGACAGCACCGTCGAGTCGAATGGTTGTGCCATTCAAGTAGGTGCTTTCGATAATATTCCCCGCCAGTTCTGCGAACTCTTCAGCTCGGCCCAGGCGTGAAGGGAAGGGGATGGAAGCGGACAGCGACTCCTGGATGTGGTCGGGCATGCCGTCGACCATCGGGGTCCAGAAAATTCCCGGCGCAATCGTCATGACCCGAATTCCGAAACGGGAAAGTTCGCGCGCCAGCGGCAAGGTCATAGCCACGATTCCGCCTTTTGAGGCTGAGTATGCTGCCTGGCCGATTTGCCCTTCATAGGCAGCTACGGACGCGGTTGAAATGATCACGCCGCGCTCGCCATCTTCGCCCGGCTCACCATGTTGCATGACATTGGCGGCGGCCTTGGCGACATTGAAACTGCCGATCAGGTTGACGTTGATCGTATTGGCGAAGAAAGACAGGTCCATAGGTGCTTCACGGCCCAGCACACGGCCGGCTCCGATAATCCCGGCGCAGTTGACTGCAACGTTCAGCCCGCCGTTGATTTCAGCTGCCTGGTCGACCGCTGCGATCACGTTTTCTTCAGATGTCACGTTGGTGCGGATATATTTTGTACCGAGTTCGGCTTCCGCGGCTGCACCGGCCTCGTCATTGACGTCGAGCATGACCGCTTTGCCACCGTTGGCGATGATGTGGCGTGTGACGGCCAGTCCGAGGCCGGAAACGCCGCCCGTGACCAGCGCTTTTACCTGGTTTAATTTCATGGGGGTTACTCCTTAATCCTAATTGTTTAAGTTTACCTGTCTATGGGTTGTTTCGCTAAATTTCGATCGCGATCGCAACGGCCTCACCACCGCCCAGGCAGAGTGATGCCACACCGCGTTTCAGGCCGCGCTTGCGCAGCGCGTGGATCAGGGTGACCAGGATGCGGGCGCCAGATGCGCCGATCGGGTGTCCCAGGGCGCATGCGCCCCCGTTGACGTTCACTTTCGCGTGGTCGAGTTTATTGTCTGTCATGGCAGCCATCGTGACCGCGGCGAAGGCTTCGTTGATTTCAAACAGGTCGACTTCGCTCATCGACCAGCCGGCCTTCTCGACAACCATTGGGATAGCTGCGGATGGCGCCGTGGTGAACCATTCGGGCTCGTGCGCGAAAGTGACGTGCGCAACGATCCTCGCCAGCGATTCGAGACCACGTTTACCGGCTTCATCTGCCGTCATCAGAACCACGGCCGCGGCGCCGTCGGAAATCTTGGAGGCATTGGCCGCCGTGACCGTGCCATCTTTTTTGAAGGCGGGTCTGAGTTCCGGCACCTTGCCGATGTTGCAGCGGTGGGGTTCTTCGTCTTCATCACAGACCCGCTCTTCGCGCCGAGACTTCACCGTTACAGGAACGATTTCGTCTACGAAATCCCCTTCATGGACGGCCCGTTGTGCACGCTCGATTGATGTGATGGCAAAAGCGTCCTGGTCAACCCGTGAAAATTCATACTTATCGGCACACATCTCACCAAAAACCCCCATCATTTGCTGGTCGTAAGGGCTTTGCAGGCCATCGAAGAACATGTGATCCAGAACCTGTCCGTGCCCCATACGCATGCCACCGCGTGCTTTGGGCAGCAGGTAGGGTGCATTGGTCATCGATTCCATGCCACCGGCAACCACGATTTCTGAACTGCCGGCCTTGATGGCGTCGTGTCCGAGCATGACTGCTTTCAGGCCGGAGCCACAGACCTTGTTGACGGTGGTGCAACCGACCGACGAGGGTACCCCGGCTTTGAGCGATGCCTGGCGTGCAGGTGCCTGTCCAAGCCCCGCGGGCAGCACACAGCCCATGATGACTTCAGTTAGTTCGGAACCCTCAACTGCGGACTGCTTCACGGCGCCTTCGATGGCTGCCGCTCCCAACTCGACCGTACTGGTGTTGCTGAACTGGCCCTGAAAAGCGCCTATGGGAGTGCGCTTGGCACCGGTGATTACAACAGTTTGGTCAGACATTGAAATTTCTCCGCAGCAAAAGGATAAATATATCCCTCCTTTGTATAGGCAGATGCGCTTCAGATCAATGGTTGACCTCGTTACCCTCCTCGTCGAGTACCTTGATCGGCATGCCCAGCGACTCCAGCTCAGGGCGAATTTCCAGAACATCGCCAACCACAATGATGGCCATGTTGTCGGAGTCGATTAGCCGGCCGGCCAGGTCGTTCAGGGTGTCACGATCGGTCTCACGTAACAGGCTCTTTTGCTGTTTGCGGTAGTCCAGCGGTAAGTCATACCTCAGCACCTGCGACAACAGCCCCAGCTTGGCACCCGGGGTTTCGTAAGCACGCGCATCGCGCTGACCAATCGAGTTTTGCATAAACGTGTATTCATCTTCTGTCATACCCGCTTGCGAATAGCTTTCCAGCTCCGTGAGCACTTCCGTAATCGCCGCGGTGGTAGCTTCTTTGTTAATCTCCGAGGAAATATTGAAGCTGCCCAGTTCCCGGCCGCCGTTGAAGCCACTGTAAATGCCGTAGGTGTAGCCCTTGTCTTCCCGCAGGTTCAGGTTTATGCGGCTGTCAAATGTACCGCCCAGGTTGAAATTCATCAGGCCGGCCAGGTAAAAGTCACCCAGCGCGTCATAGCGCAAAGAGGGGTAAGCCATACGCACCGTGGACTGGGCGGCAGCTTCTTTATTGACCAGGTAAATCGTTCGTCCGCTGATTTCCGGCAGGTCGTCGATAGGCTCACGGTAGACCTCCGAGATCTCTAGTCCCGCCAGTGCGCCCAGGCTTTCCAGGATGCGTTCCTGAGGCAGGTTGGTGCTGACCAGTACGCCTTGCAGGTGATTGGGTATGTGGGCTGCGTAAAAAGCCTTCACGTCCTCCAGGCTGATGTTTTCCACTGTGGACGGCAATCCTGAACCAGGGTAGGACAAGGGGTGTTGGGGCCCGGCCAGCACTGCGCCGACGGCCCGGCCAGCCAGTGAAGATCCGGACTTGCGGGCCTGCATCAATGACTCCATCAGGCGGGCTTTAATCCGGTCAAAATCCTCCTGGGTGAAGGCCGGTTCCAGCATGCGTTCCATCATTAGCTCGATGCCGCTGTCCAGGTGCTTACTCAGTACATTGAGTGACACGGTGGTTTCGTACTGTCCGGAACCCACACCAACCGAGGCACCTATGCGTTCCAGGGCCTCGCTGAATTCCGCCGAACTGCGTTGCCGGGTAGCTTCCTGCATCATGCCCACAGTCAAACTGGCCAGCCCGGCCTTGCCTGGTGGCTCATCGCGCTGTCCCATGGCGAATACAGCCCGGATGGTGACCGTGGGCGTTTCCGTGTTGGGTACGGCCAGCAGGCGCACCCCGTTCTCTAATTGGGCATCCCATATGGGCGGCAGATCAACCAGTGGGTTGACGCCCGGTTGCGGAGGGATGCTGCGGTCGAAATCATCCTCCCAGGTTCTCAACGCCGGCGGAGCGTATGCCGCCGGTGGTGAGACCGTAGGGTCAATACTGTTTTCTGCTCCGGCAATGGAGTGGTAATCAAAGTTTTGTGGTTGTGCCGCCAGAGCCGCCTGGCCGTTGGGCACGATACTCAGAATAACGGCTGGTTTGCCCTCGATATATTGGCTGAAGGCCCTGGTGACGTCTTCCTTCGTTACATTTGCATAGCGCTCGATATCGTCAGTTGCCGTCTTGGGGTCGTCGTTGAAGACTTCGGAGAAGGCCAGGTTGCTGACTTTTCCAGACACGCTCTGCATGCCGAATACCTGGCCGGCCTCAAAACCTGCAGTGAATTTTTGCAGGTCATCGTCGTTCACGCCGCGTTCGGTGAATTCCCGCAGAGTTTCGCGGATGGCCTGTTCCATCTCGGTTAGCGTCTCGCCGGAGGACGGATTCTGGATAACGATGAAAGCCATCTCGCAGGCCAGTTCCCGGCAGGAATGGCTGACATAGGCGCTGACGGCACGGCCGGTCTGAACGAGGTTTTGGTAGAGCAGTGATGCCCGGCCAACGCCGATGATCTTGGTGGCGGCATCCAGTGGCGCCTCGTCGGGGTGGCGGTAGTAAACGGTCGGGAACAGCATTGCGATAGCCGGAAGGTGGATATTGTCTTCCAGCGTGACATAGCGGTCCTGCTTGACTACGCCCGGCTGTGTTTCTCTTTTCTCAACTTCCGGTCCGCTCGGAATGGGGCCGAAATAGTGGGCAATCCATTCAAGCGTCTGCACCTTGTCAATATCACCGCCGATGGTCAGCGTCGCGTTGTTGGGACCGTACCAGCGCAGAAAGAAGCGCTTCATGTCATCCAGGTCTGCTGCATTCAGGTCATCTAGCCAGCCGATCACAGGCCAGGAATAAGGGTGATCAGACGGGTACAGGTTCATCATCATCGTTTCGCCGGTGCGACCGTAAGGCTGATTGTCGACCCGTTGCCCGCGCTCGTTTTTCACTGCCGCACGCTGAACATCAAACTGTTCCTGCGTGACTGCCTGCAGCAACAAGCCCATCCGGTCTGCTTCCAGCCACAATGCCGTTTCAAGCTGGTTAACCGGCATGGTCTCGAAGTAGTTGGTGCGGTCGGAGTTGGTTGTGCCGTTGAGTGTGCCGCCGGCATTGGAAATGGTTTTGGAAAACTCTCCGCTGCCCACGTTTTCCGAACCCTCAAACATCATGTGTTCGAAAAAATGCGCGAATCCAGAGCGGCCCACTTCCTCCCGGGCAGAGCCAACATGGTAGGTAACATCGACGTGAACCATGGGGTCAGAGTGGTCCTCGTGCAGGACCACAGTCATTCCGTTGTCCAGTCGATATTTACTGAACGCGATTGCGAACTCTCTGTCCTCACCGCTATATTCTTCAATCAGGGTGATACCTTGGGGCAGGTTCGGATCGGGTGGGGCGGTACTGGTTCCTCCGGCGGGTTCCGGTGGCGTTTGTTCACAGGCAGCGAGAAAGAATACGAGTAGTGCGGGGACCCATTTTATGATCATGCGTGTTCCTGATATTGGTTGAGTGCTTAAAGCGGACTATGGTACGACCTCACGCGGCAATAAAGAGTTCACCGTGGGTGCTTTGATTTGAAAAATGAATAGTGAATGCTGGATAAAAGCGTAGCGGAGGACCGACCCGGCCTCCGCTACTGTTTTCCCGACGCACTTTAGTCGGGTGGCGAGAAATTCTGACATCCCAATTTTGGGAGCAGAGTCTTCTGCTCACCCCTTTCATTTCTACCATACGCCTTCGAAAGAAAATATGCAAATTTGGCTAAAACATGGGTCAAACCCGCATGGTTAATGGAATTCGTGAAATTGCAATATTGGCTAAAACGGGTTTATCACCGTTCTGTAACAATGGTTTTTGCAATTTGTTTGCCTGCTTCTTCATTAAGCTACAATAAAGCTACTAAAAACAGGAATTTCTCCTTATGAGCCGACCTGCTGATCAAGTTCCGGAGTTCACTGCCGGACCCACCACTCCTTTGCGGTTTGTCACCGCGGCTTCACTTTTTGATGGTCACGATGCAGCGATCAACATCATGCGCCGACTGATCCAGGCACAGGGTGCTGAAGTGATCCACCTTGGTCATAATCGCAGTGTGCTGGACATTGTTCGTGCCGCTATCCAGGAAGACGCCGATGGAATTGCGATCTCTTCATACCAGGGCGGGCATATTGAATTCTTCAAATACATGGTTGATCTTTTGAAGGAACGAGGCTCAGAGCACATTCGGATTTTTGGCGGAGGAGGGGGCACGATTACTCCAGAGGAAATTCGCGAACTGGAGGCCTACGGGATCGAACGGATTTATCACCCCGATGATGGCATGGGCATGGGCCTGGTAGAAATGATCGAGGATGTGGTCAAGCGCACGGCCGATCACCGGATACCGACGCAGTACCCAGGCCAGGTTTTGGCAGATGATGCCGGTACCATTGCCAACGTCATATCGGCGTTGGAAGACCAGGTGTTCGGCGATGCTGAACTTCAACTGAAGCGCCGTGAGTGGCAGGGTGCCGCCAGGCAGGCCCCGGTGGTGGGTATCACAGGCACGGGTGGTGCGGGCAAGTCATCGGTTACGGATGAGTTGCTGAACCGTTTCGGCCAGAGCTTCCCGGATATTAAGATTGCAGTGCTGGCAGTAGATCCTACCCGTCGCCGTACCGGTGGTGCCTTGCTGGGTGACCGGATCCGGATGAACTCGCTACGCAACGAGAATATGTACATGCGCAGCATGGCCACGCGCCGGCAGCACCTGGCGACCTCGGCGATCCTTCAGGATGCGATTGCGTTTCTCAAGTCGGCCGGGTTTGACCTCGTCATTGTCGAAACGGCGGGGATCGGCCAATCCGATTCAGAGATTGTCGACATGGTGGACTTCCCGGTTTACGTGATGACCAGTGACTTTGGCGCACAAAGTCAGCTCGAGAAAATCGATATGCTGGATTATGCGGAACTGGTTGTCCTCAACAAATTCGACAAACGCGCTGCTGAAGATGCGTTGCGCGATGTCAGAAAGCAGTGGAAGCGAAACCACCTGGCATTCCACGCCAGCGATGACGATGTGCCGGTTTATCCAACCATTGCCAGCCAGTTCAATGATCCGGGCATCACCTGGATGTTCGTTAACCTTTGTAGGCTGTTGCGCGAGAAGCTTGATTTGCCGGCCGGGGAATGGACTCCCGAAGTTGACACCTCGGTCAAGGCGCCGAAAGCTACCGTTCTGATCCCGGGTCAGCGCACACGTTACCTGGCGGAAATCGCTGAACAGGGCCGCAGCATTAACAGCGGTATTGACAGGCAGGCGGAGGCGGCCAGCAAGGCGCAGAATTATTACGAATCGCTGAAGGCCCTGCAGGATGAGCACCTGCCCGAACCCTTCGCGAGGTATGTTTCTTTTGCTCTCAGGGGGGAAGCCGACCGGTCGTTATTGCTCCTGCGTCAGCGCTATGACAGCGCCATAAGTGAGCTCAGTGAGGATGCGGTTCGTTTGCTCAAGTCCTGGCCGGAGCGCAAGGCCGGCTTGCGTACCGAGCAATATTCCTACGAAGTCCGCGGCAGGGAAATAACCGGTAGTAACTTCCGTGAATCGCTAAGCCGCCTGCAGATTCCGAAAATCGGCATGCCAAGGGACGCAGATTGGGGCGAGCTGCTTTCGTTTCTGATGCGTGAAAACCTGCCGGGTTATTACCCTTATACCGGTGGCGTATTTCCATACCGGCGGGCGGGTGAGGACCCCATCCGCATGTTCGCTGGCGAAGGCACGCCGGAACGCACCAACCATCGTTTTCACTTGCTGGCGCATGGCCAGCCTGCGGTTCGCCTTAGTACCGCCTTTGATTCCGTGACGCTGTATGGCGAAGATCCTCATACCCGTCCGGACATCTTTGGAAAAGTAGGGAACTCCGGTGTCTCCATTGCCACCCTGGATGACATGAAGAAACTTTACTCGGGTTTCGATCTGTGTGCGCCGAACACTTCTGTTTCGATGACGATTAATGGTCCGGCCCCGATGATCCTGGCTTTCTTCATGAACACCGCGATTGATCAGCAGGTTGAGTTGTATCTGCATAAACACGGAAAGTGGGACGAGGCGAAAGAGAAAATTGAAGCGTATTTCAACGGCCGCTTCCAACCGCTCTATCACGGTGAATTGCCGGACGGTAATAATGGTCTGGGCCTCGCGCTGTTGGGGGTTACTGGTGACAAGCTGATTGATGCCGAGACCTACGCGCGGATCAAGGCGGAAACTTTGACGAAAGTCCGCGGCACCGTACAGGCCGATATCCTGAAAGAGGACCAGGCCCAGAACACCTGTATTTTCTCGACCGAATTCGCAATGCGCATGATGGGGGATATCCAGCAGTACTTCGTCGACCACGGCGTACGTAATTTCTACAGTGTTTCCATCTCCGGTTACCATATCGCTGAGGCGGGTGCGAACCCGATCAGCCAACTGGCTTTTACTCTGAGCAACGGCTTCACCATCGTCGAGTATTACCTTGCCCGGGGGATGAGCATCGACGCGTTTGCACCCAACCTGAGCTTTTTCTTCAGCAACGGCATGGATCCGGAATATACCGTGATTGGTCGGGTAGCCAGGAGAATCTGGGCAAGGGCGATGCGTGAACGATATGGAGCCAACAGCCGCAGCCAGATGCTGAAGTACCATATCCAGACTTCCGGCCGCAGCCTGCATGCGCAGGAAATCCAGTTCAACGACATCAGGACAACCTTGCAGGCACTGTATGCATTATTCGACAACTGCAACAGTCTGCACACCAATGCCTACGACGAAGCAATCACTACGCCTACCGAGGAATCGGTGCGAAGAGCTGTCGCTATCCAGATGATTATTAACAAAGAATTTGGTTTAAACATTTGCGAAAATCCGTGGCAGGGCAGCTTCATCGTGGATGAGTTGACCGACCTCGTTGAGGAGGCCGTCTACCAGGAGTTCGAGAGTATCTCGGAACGTGGTGGAGTGCTGGGTGCGATGGATACTATGTACCAACGCAGCAAAATCCAGGAAGAAAGCCTTTATTACGAAAGCATGAAGCACGACGGCACATTCCCCATCGTCGGCGTCAACACCTTCCTGCCGCCTGATGGGCATGGCGAGGTCGGAGAGATCGAACTGATGCGCTCCTCTGCACGGGAAAAGGACCAGCAGGTAAATAATGTAGAGAAATTCCGGGGTACTCACAGTGATGAGGCGGAGGCTGGCCTGGTTCATCTGCAGCAGGTTGCGCGCGAGCGCAGGAACACGTTTGAGGCGCTGATGGATGCGGCCAAGTCTTGCTCGCTGGGCTCGATTTCGCATTCGCTTTATGAAGTGGGGGGCGAGTACCGGCGGAATATGTAGCTGCAAATGAAAGCAGAAGACCTGGTGAATAAAGACATTAATCGAGAGCTGATCGATAGCGCCCCCAGCCTGGCGGAACAGTTTCGTTCAGCCCGGCCATTCAGGCACGTTCAAATTGAAAATTTCTTTACGCCGGAACTAAGTACCGAATTAGCCGGTAATTTTCCGCATTTCGATGAAAGTCTGGCGGTAAATGAAGACGGCATTGTTGGAAACAAGGCAGTGCATGAGAAAATCATGCATCTGGGGCCCCCATGGAAAAGACTTGATTCGCTGGTTCAGAGCGAGGGATTTCTTGAGTTGATTTCGGAGATTACCGGCATAGCCGACCTGCAGTACGATCCGCATTATTTTGGCGGTGGTACGCATGAAAACCGGCACGGCCAGGGTCTGGACGCACATATCGATTTCAATTTACACCCGGTCACGCGTCAGCACCGCAGGCTCAATCTGATTGTATATCTCAACGAAGAATGGGAAGACTGTTGGGGTGGCTCAATCCAGCTGCATAAAGACCCTTCGCTGCCTGCAGAGCAGGACGAGGTGGTCACGATTTCGCCGCTCTTTAATCGCTGCGTGATTTTCGAAACAAACGAGTACTCCTGGCATGGTTTTCCGAGAGTCGACCTGCCGGAAGAAAAGAGGTCGCTTTCACGCCGTAGTTTCGCGCTTTATTACTACACGGATTCGCGTCCGGAGGATGAAGTCGGCCCCGAACACTCAACTATCTATGTTGATGAGCGCCTGCCAGACGATTTCGAAGCGGGATTAGTCCTCGACGAAGACAGGCTTGCCGAAATTCAGGTGTTGCTGGCCAGTCGTGACCTGCACATCAAAAGACTGTACGACAATATCAAACACCTGACTGCCGACGTGAATAAGCTTAGTGAATTGCAGGTTTATCACGAAGAGCAGCAGGCCGAACTCGAGTTCCTGCGAAAGGAATTTGACCAGCTGCGGCGGCAGCTCGAGGAACGTGACTCGCAACTCGGGCAATTGCAATCGGAAGTTGAACAAAAGAACGCGGAGATCCAGCGGCAGACTGACGAGATTGACCGGGCGGGTGGCCGGTTACAGGAACTCAGGGGCTCCACCTCATGGAGGGTTACCCGGCCTCTACGCAAGCTAAAAGAAATATTCAGCAAGAGTTCTTGAACTCTACAATTCCCTATGACATCGAACAAATGAAAAACCTGTTTCAGCCATTAAGTTTCAAGAGTGGCGCCGTCATAAAAAACCGCTTCATGCTGGCGCCGATGACCAATGTACAAAGCCATCAGGACGGGCGTCTGTCTGATGAGGAGTTCCACTGGTTGACCATGCGGGCCGCGGGTGGTTTTGGGTTAACCATGACCTGTGCCTCGCATGTGCAGGCCATCGGCAAGGGCTTTCCCGGACAGCTGGGCTGTTTTTCTGATGATCACCTGGAAGGGCTCACGCGCCTGGCTACGGCTATAAAGGCGGAACAGAGTCTTGCGGTGGTGCAATTACACCACGCGGGCATGCGTTCGCCTGCAGATGTGATCGGCGGGCAGGCGGTTTGTCCTTCCGATAACGAAGAAACCGGTGCGCGCGCCCTGACGCTGGAAGAAGTTGAGCAGCTCAAGGAAGATTTTGTGGCGGCAGCCCAGCGGGCTGAAAAAGCGGGTTTTGATGGCGTTGAAATCCATGGTGCCCACGGTTATATCCTGTGCCAGTTCCTGAGCCCTGCCATTAACCAGCGCACTGACCGGTATGGCGGATCCCTGGAGAATCGTGCACGAATTATCTTTGACATTATCGATGCCATTCGCGAACGTTGCCGCCCTGATTTCTTACTCGGAGTGAGGCTGTCACCTGAGCGCTTCGATGTGAAACTTGGCGAAATAATCGAAGTCTCCCGGCGCTTGATGAAAGAGGGCCGTATCGATTTTCTTGATATGTCGTTGTGGGATTCTTTTAAAGAGCCGGTGGAGGAAGCGTTTCAGGGGCGGAGCCTGCTCAGTTACTTCACAGAATTAGATCGTGGCGAAGTTCGACTGGGTGTTGCGGGTAAAATAACTACCCCGCAGGATGCAAGACGCTGTCTCGAGGACGGCGCCGACTTTATCCTGCTGGGGCGTGCTGCAATCCTCCATCATGATTTCCCACTGCAGGTCTCCGCCAATCCCGACTTTGAACCCGTGAAAATTCCGGTGACCCGGGACTATCTGCACTCACAGGGATTAAGCGAAAAATTTGTAACCTACATGTCAGGCTGGAGTGGTTTTGTCGAAGACTAGAACGGGGGCAGGGCTATGGTGCCAGCGGCTCTGCCAACTGCCCTTCTGCTGGTAGTTCGATCAGTCTCAGTTTGGATCCCGGCGTGCCAAATACACTCACATCGCAATTTGCCGGGTTATTTTCCAGGTTCCATACGAGGTCGGCTCGCCACTCAAGGCTGACATGGGCCGGGCCACAGCTAATTTTTACTTTATCGACCTGCCCGGAATCTACCTGCACTGAAAAACGGTTTCTATTGAGCTCGAGGGTGAACAGGAAGGCCTCCGTCTTGCAAAGTTTGCAGGCTGAAATCTCACCGGCCCTGATGATTGTCTCGTCACCCGACAGGGTTTCCCGAATTTTTCGAACGGTCTCATGTATAGCGTTGTCTTCGTCCACGTCGCGTACGATTTCGAGGAGGGTCTCGTAGTGTTCGAGGGCTCTATGAAAATTGTTCGCCTGGGCATTTTGAACCACAGCCATCCATAAAAACTGCAGGTATACGGACCGAGTTGCAGCGTTATCAGCGATTCGAATGCCAAGCTCCACGTGTTCGAGAGACCTGCGATCATCGCCAGCCTTCTGCCAGTACATCGCCTTTATCAATTCGAGATAGGCATATTCAGCAAGCAGGTTGATCTGCATGTCGTCCAACCCGGCTATTCCATCTGCGGCTTTGGCGAGGTCACCATCGTCCAGGGCCACCGCTGCGCGGCCATACGCATGGCGAAAATGATCGGTGACCCCGCTGTTCGCATCAGCCATTGAAAAGACGAACTCTTGGATGACGTTGGATTGTCTTACGGGCTCTCCATCGACGGTCGCTGGTGTAAATCTCCATTTCCGCAGTGCGTCAATTGTGGCTTTTTCAAAGTTCTTCTGAACGCTGGTAGTCCCGCTGGAATCAATTGTCTGAATGTCCACCGCTCGTCCCTTGGCGTCCACGTCAAATGCCAGAATCACCCACCCCTCGACTCCACGCTGGGCCGCACTGAACGGGTATTCTGGAGGAATCATCCTTTTAGGTTCAGGTGCGACGCCCTGACCCAGGATGACTATTTCTTCTCCGGGTTGTGCGAGCGTAATGCCAGCGCTCAAGCCCCAAAGGAGACACAGTGAAATCAAGCCCGGCCACAAACGAGATTGATCCAGGCGCTTTCTCGACAAAATTGAACGAAGCATGTTTTTCTACACCGCTGGGCGATTTATCATAATTATTGACAATAATGTCAAGTATTGCAACAGGATTGAATCCGAACTCCTGCGGGACTCATTACTCACCCGAAGATCAGACGAATCTGGTAAATTCAATACCTCTGGAAATCAGGGGAAGTTGTCATCCGAAAAATCATCGCAGAATTACGCCGCCGACGCGTTTTTCGAGTGGTAGTGCTCTATGCCATAGCGGGATGGATTGTGATCGAGGTTTCGGCCACCGTTCTACCGGGGCTGAACCTGCCGGAGTGGACCACAACCATGGTCATTCTTCTGGTGGCCCTGGGTTTCATTCCCGCGGTCGGGCTGGCCTGGGCGTTTGATATCGGTCCCCAGGGTATCGAGCGGAC
>CAYUBS010000029.1:16380-25231 GCA_964443145.1 uncultured Wenzhouxiangellaceae bacterium
ATACCTGCTGCCCCCGCTGATGACCGCCGATCAATAGCGGTACTTCCTTTCGTCAACATGTCCGGCGATCCGGAGAACGAGTATTTCTCGGATGGAATCGCTGAAGAAATTCTGAATTTGCTGGTAAAGCTTCCACAGTTACGGGTGGCGTCGCGTACCTCGTCGTTCGTGTTCAAGGGCGAGAAAGTCAATATCCCCGACGTGGCCGCGAAACTGGGTGTTACAACCCTGCTGGAAGGCAGCGTGCGCCGGGCTGGCGACCGCGTGCGTATAACGGCCCAGCTGATCGAGGTGGGTACGGATTCACACCTTTGGTCTGAGACCTATGACCGGGAAATGCGCGATGTTTTCGCCATCCAGGACGACATAGCACGCAGCATCGTGGCTGCGCTGGAAGTGACGCTGACCCCGCGTGACCGCCGCGCACTCCAGTACGTGGCGACCTCTGACGCCAAAGCCTACGATTATTACCTGCGCGGACGTCAGTTCTTCTACGAGTTCACGCGGCGTAAATTCCACAACGCGATTCTGATGTTCCGCAAGGCTATCGAGCAGGATCCGAATTTTGCACTGGCCTATGCCGGCATGGCAGATGCCTATTCTTTGCTATACCAGTGGGCGGACTCCTCGGAGGAAAACGTCGGCAAAGCCAACGAGGCCAGTATAAAGGCGATCACGCTGGATCCGGATTCTGCTGAGGCCAATGCCGCCCGCGGCACTGCTCTGGCCATCAGCGGTATGCACGAAGAGGCGGAACGCGCCTTTGAGAACGCAATCCTGCTCAATCCATCGTTGTACGAGGCCTATTATTTTTATGGTCGCGACACTCTGTCGCAGGGCAAGTTTGAAAAAGCCGCCCGCCTGTTCAACGATGCCTGCCGGGTCAATCCGGAGGATTACCAGGCGCCATCGTTTCTGTCCATGGCCTATGCAGAACTGGGGCGGGAAAATGAACGCATGGAAGCCGCCCGCAAGACCGTGGAAAATGCAGAGAAACACGTAGACCTGCACCCTGACGACGGCCGTGCCCTGGCTTTTGGTGCTTATGCACTGGTGGAGCTGGGTCAAACGGAACGCGCCCGGGACTGGGCCCGGCGTGCACTGGAGGCCGATACCAACGAACCTGCAATTATTTACAACGTGGCCTGCATGTATGCCCAGTTGGGTGAACTCGATGAAGCCATCGACCTTCTGGACCGGGCTATCTCGCAAGGCTATGGTCACCGGGCCTGGCTGGAACATGACTCTGACCTGGTGCCGTTACGTGGGCACCCGCGTTTCCAGGCATTGCTAGACCGGCTAGAGTAAGGCACGAGTTTCTTTTTAACCCAATCCACATGACGGACTCATCCCCATGCGCAAATTAATTCTTCTTACAGCCCTGATGCTCATGCCCTTTACGGTATTTTCCGACGAAGGGATGTGGACCATCGACAATTTCCCATCGGATCGGATCGCAGAAAAATACGGCGTTGAAATCAACGACGAATGGTTGCGTTCCACGCAGCTGGCAACAACCAGGCTTGAAAATGGTTGTACCGGATCATTTGCATCACCCGACGGCCTTGTTCTGACCAACAACCATTGCACGTGGGGTTGTATCAGAAACCTGAGTAGCGAAGAACGCAATCTGTCTGATGAAGGATTCCTGGCCGCTTCAAGGAATCAAGAACTGCAATGCCCGGGGCAGCAGGTTTCGGTACTTATGGACTTCGATGATGTTACGTCTGTGGTTATGGCTGCCACGCAGGACCTTACGGATGCAGAAGCGAACAAGGCACGTAAAGCAAAACTCACCGATCTGGAATCTGAATGCGAGGATTCCTCCGGTGGCACATTAAATTGTGAGGCGGTTGCTTTGTATAACGGCGGCCAATACTTCATTTATAAGTACAAGCGTTACACCGATGTCCGGCTGGTGTTCGCGCCGGAACTGGATATCGCTGCGTTTGGTGGTGACCCGGATAACTTCAACTTTCCTCGCTGGAGTCTGGATATGTCTTTCCTCAGGGTTTATGAGGATGGCAGTCCGGCATCGACACCCCATTTTTTGAAGTGGCGCAAAGAGGGGCCGCAAAAAGCAGAGCTGGTTTTCATCAGTGGTCATCCAGGTTCAACCAATCGAATGCTGACGATGGCGCAACTCAGAATGTTGCGTGACGAGGTCTACCAGTTGTGGTTATTGCGAAATACCGAGTTACGTGGCCGCATGCTGATCTGGCAAAACACAAGCCCGGAAGCTGCCCGTATCGTGCAACAGAATATCCTGGGGATTGAGAATGGAATCAAAGTTGTCCGAAACCGGCTCAAGGCTTTGCTCAACGAAGAGATGATGGCTGAAAAAACGCGCGAGGAACTGGCCATGCGGGCCTCGGTCGACGGAGATGCGAAGCTGCGGGCTGCCTATGGTGATGCCTGGGACTTGATAAACGCTGCCGTCGAAGCGCGTCGCAATATGTATGTGGAGCACCTCTTTATTGAAGCCGGTGCCGGACTCATGGGCGATCTTTACGGCTATGCAAAAACCATTGTTCGCGGTACGGCGGAACGTGAGTTGCCGAATAATCAGCGAATGCGGAATTACACCGACGCAGCGTTGCCACAGGTCGAGCAACGGCTCCTGGCCGCACGTCCCATCGACAAGGGATACGATAAGCTCCGGCTGACGTTTTCACTCGACAAAATGCGTGAGTGGCTGGGGCCGGACAGCAAATATGTCCACATGATTCTCGGAAATGATGCACCGGACACGATCGCAGACGCCCTGGTCGACAAAACCCGGCTGGCTGATGCCGCTTATCGCAAAGAACTCTGGGACGGCGGCATAGAGGCGGTTAAGGCCAGTGATGATCCAATGATCAGGCTGGCACTTTCGGTCGATGAGGATGGGCGGGCTTTGCATAAGCGATATGAAGATGAAGTTGAGGCGCCGCTCACCCGTGGCGAAGAGAAAATTGCGGATGCGCACTTCCAGCTATATGGAACGGATAAATATCCTGATGCAACCTTCACTCTGCGCGTAACGTATGGCGCTGTAGAGGGTTGGAAGGAACGGGGCGAGATGGTTGCTCCCTTCACGCAAACCCGTCGATTGTTCGAGCGGGCAACGGGTAATCGTCCTTTCAAGTTGCCCGCCAGTTGGGTCGACGCCAAAGAAAATCTCAACCCGGATACACCGTTCAATTTCGTGGCGACACTGGATATCACGGGCGGCAATTCGGGAAGCCCCATTATTGCGGCTGATGGCGCGCTGGTGGGCCTGGCTTTCGATGGCAATATTCACTCCATCGCCGGAAATTACTGGTTCGATGAAAGCATGAATCGTGCGGTAGGCCTGGACACGACTATTATTCTGGAAGCACTTAGCACCGTTTATGGCGCAGACCACCTGGTCGAGGAACTGACGGTGGTTGGGTCGGATTAGAGAATCCGGCAAGGACTGCCAGACTCAGCCCAGCGCCGCTACTACCCGCGCTGGCCGGTTTCGTGCGATTAGCAACAACGCCACGGCGAAAGTCAGCGCTTCGGCCAGCGGAATCGCCAGAAAGATTCCCCGGTCTCCGAACCAGCGTGGAAGCAGCAGCAGGCCAAGCCCCGGCAACACCAGGCTACGGGACAGCGCGATGATCGCCGAGGGCAGGGGTTTGTGCATGGCGGTCAGGATCGAAGCCAGCGTGATGTTCATGCCGTTAAACAGGAATGCCGGCCAGAACACACCAATAAAGGCCAGCGCAATCAGCTCGGTGCCTGTTTCACCTTCTTTCAGGAAAAAGGACACTAGTGTTTCGGGCATGAAAATGAAGAGACTGCTTGCGGCCAGGCCTACCGCGAATGATGACAGTAGCCCCACAATGCAAAAGTGAACGATACGGTCTGATTGACGGGCGCCAAGATTTTTGCTGATTAATGGTTGCAGAGATTCCGCAACGCCATAATTGACCTCGATGCCGATCATCAACAGATAACTAATAATCGTGAAGGCCGCCACGCCTTCCACGCCCAGGCGGGTGATCATGATCCAGTTGAACAGCAGGGTGATCAGGCCGATCGAGCTTTCATTGGCAAATTCTGAAAAACCGTTATAAGCCGCTCTGAACATCTGGTCCCAACCTTCCCGCCAGCGCATCGGGACGGAGACCAGCTTCAGAGTGCAGCGTGAGCTGAACCAATGGCTCAGCAGGATTACAAAAATGCACAAGTAGGAAAGCGCCGTCGCCCAGGCGGCACCGGACAACCCCCAGCCCCACTCGACGATGAACAACCAGTCCAGAATGATGTTCACCACGGCAACAGCTACCAGGCCGGCCGAGGCGAAAACCGGCCGTCCGTCCACACGTATAAAGTAGTCCAGTGTCAGTGCCATGATAAAGAGTGGGGTGGAGATCAGGATGATTTCCATATACTCCCGAACCAGTCCGGCCAGGGCCTGGTTAGCCCCCAGAATGACAACCAGTTCATCCAGAAAAACCAGGCTCAGGCTGGTGATCAACAGAGCGATGGCGAGCATCAGGTAAATGGTCTTGCTGAAAATGGAGGAAGCAGACGCAGAGTCGTTCTCGCCGATGAACCTGCCGCACATGACCGAGCTGCCCACCGCCAGCATGAAGACGACGGCGACGAAGATATATAGCGCCGGCATGCTGATATTCACCGCTGCCAAAGCGGTTGCGCCGACGTAGTTGCCGATGAAGATCCCGTCGATGATGCCCGCCGATGTAATAGCGAGCATGCCAATCACCGAGGGTATGGCGTAGTGAAAAAACACCGGAACAACGGGGCCGGAGATAGGATCAAATTGTTTGCTCACGGCCATGGGCTCATTCTAGACCATGCTGCTTGATATCTGGCTGGATTTTATAGAAGGTAGTTTATACTTCCTGTTTATCTTTCTTAGCTGGGAAACCTTACTTGATCGAGCTCAAATTCAAAACGCCGGACGCATGGGTGGATTCCGTCATTGATGCAATGGACACCTTTTTGCCGGACCATGCGGCGGCCGAGAAAAAGGCCTCCAGCATGGCGCTGACGATGGTGTCCCACTACCCGGATAAACCGGAACTTGTGAGTGCCATGATCGACCTGGCCATGGAAGAGCTCAGTCATTTTCGGGCAGTGGTTAAATTGATGCAGGAGCGTGGATTGACCTTGCTCCCTGACGAAAAGGATCCCTACGTTAATGCATTGCGACGGCACAGTCGGCAGGGCACTTCGTACTATTTCCTGGACCGTCTGCTGATTGCCGGTATCGTTGAGGCACGTGGTGCTGAGCGATTTGGCCTGATCGCCGAGAGCTTGCCGGAGGGTGATATGAAACGCTTTTACCAGGCGATCACCCGCTCCGAGCTGGAGCACGAGGATTTGTTTTATCACCTGGCTGAAACTTACTTTGATCCAGTGCAAGTGCTGCCACGACTGGAGGAGCTGCTCGAGGCAGAAGCCGCCATTGTTCGTGAACTACCGATCCGGCCCGCGTTACACTAGGCCTATCGTTTACAATCGGCAAGAAAATGGAAAAATACCTGCAACTGTACGCTGAGCCGGAAGCCACTGCGCTCGAAAACCTGCCGGATACCTTTCCGGGCAAGGCCCCATGGGCGAACGTTGTTGTGATTCCTGCTTGCAATGAAACGTCAGGGTTTTTGCGTTTTCCTCCTCCCTGTGGCGGGCGCTGCCTGATGATCCTGGTGATCAATGAATCACCGCTGGCAAGCGAGGAGGTTTCAAAAAACAACCGAAACCTGGCTGAAGGCATAGAGGCAGGCTATGCCTTACTCTGGCAAAACTCACCCGTGTCAGATGGTTTCGGCATGAGCCTGTTGCGGGATCCGCGTGCCCCCCGGGACTTGTTACTGGTGGATCGCTTCAGTGCCGGGCGTCAATTGCCCGAGGGGGGCGGAGTAGGGCTGGCACGAAAAATTGGCGCCGATCTTGCCACTGCGCTGATTTATCGCGAGCGTATCCGTTCCGGCTGGATACACTGCACCGACGGTGACGTTCACCTGCCCGATGCCTACTTCAGGTGCACCAATACAGATCGCTTCCCTGCTTCGACCTATGCCGCCCTGGTGTACCCCTACTGCCATACCGCGTTTGCGGACAGTGAGGTGCCGGCAGAGGTGTTGAGGGCAACCTGGTTGTATGAGTTGTCTTTACGCTACTACGTCGCTGGGTTGAGATATGCCGATTCTCCATATGCCTTTAACACCATCGGCAGCACCATGGCCGTCAGCGCCGAGTATTACGCCAAGGTGCGTGGTTTCCCGAAACGCGAAGCCGGGGAAGATTTCTATCTGCTCAACAAGTTGGCCAAAGTCGGGCAGGTTCGGGAGCTGACTGCAGGAACGGATTGCGAGCCGCTGCAGATTGAAGCGCGCAGATCGGACCGGGTTCCATTCGGTACCGGCGCGGCGGTCAACCGGATCACAGACCTGGACGACCCCGTGAGGGATTATCGGTTTTACGATTCAGGGGTGTTCCCATTGTTGCGGCATTGGTTGCAGAGTTGGCCACAGATTTGGCAGTCGGGGTCAGAGGAAGGCCTTGCCAAAGCTGTGTCCGGTCAGCCGGGCTTGTTGGAAAGCCTACAGGAAATCGGGGCAGAAAAAGCACTGAACCATGCGTTTCGCCAAAGCAGTGACCTGGACCAGTTCACCCGGCAGATGCATACCTGGTTCGATGCGTTTCGTACACTCAAGCTGATCCACGCATTGCGCGAGCGTCATTTGCCCTCAGTCAGCTACGCAGAGCTGGTTTCGGGGCCTGTTTTTCAACAGCTACTCGCTCAGGATGAAGACCTCAGAACCTTCTTTGAATCGGGAGAAATAGAGTGAGTTCACCAAGATATGAAACCAACTGCGTTGAACGATTTCTTCACTATGTGACGATTGACACCCAGTCCTGTGAAGACTCAGTAACTTTTCCAAGCACATTAAAACAACTGGACTTGCTGCGTCTGCTGCAGAGTGAATTACAGGGGTTTGGCCTGGAGGACGTCACCATGGATGAATACGGCTACGTGTTCGCCACGGTGCCCGCAACCAGCACGCGGGCTGATGTTCCTGTAATCGGTTTCCTCGCTCACGTGGATACCTCGCCGGAAATGAGCGGGACAGGGGTCAAGCCCATCGTGCATCGCAACTACGATGGTGGAAATCTCGTGTTTCCGGATGACCCCGAAGCGGTCATTTCAGCGGCTGAAAACCCTTTGCTCGCCGGACAAACCGGTAACGACATCATTACCGCATCCGGGACGACTCTGCTGGGCGCCGACAACAAGGCGGGCGCAGCCGAGATCATGGGCGCGGTTGAATACCTGCTGGCACACCCGGAGATTGCCCATGGCCCGATCCGGGTCGGTTTCACGCCGGATGAAGAGGTGGGTAACGGCACAAAGTTTTTCGATGTGGAGCGCTTCGGGGCACATTGCGCTTACACGATGGATGGCGAAACTCTGGGGGAACTGCAGGTCGAGACCTTTTCCGCCGACGCGATCACCCTGACTTTCCAGGGATGTAACACGCACCCGGGGTTTGCCAAGGGGAAAATGGTCAATGCCATCAAGGTGGCGGCAGATTTTATCAACCGCTTACCGAAGGATGGGCTGTCCCCGGAGACGACCTCAGGATACGAAGGTTTCGTGCATCCCTACATGCTTGACGCCGGTGTGGAGCGGACTTCTGTCAAATTGCTGGTTCGGGATTTTGCTACCCCCGCCCTGCACGAAATGGAACAGACCGTCGAACGGATTGCCCTGGAAGCTGTGGCTGCACACCCCGGTTCCAGCGTGGTGGTCGAGGTTGAAGAAAGCTACCGCAACATGAAGGAAGTACTGGATCATCATCCCACCGTGGTTGAGCATGCTCTTGAGGCTTACCGGCGCAGCGGTCTGGAGCCTCGAGTCGAGCCGATTCGAGGCGGGACTGACGGGTCACGGCTGAGTTTCATGGGCCTGCCGACGCCCAATATTTTTGCCGGCGAACATAACTTTCATTCCCGCTTCGAGTGGATATCTACTTCGGACATGCACAAGGCGGTGGAAGTAATCATCGAGCTATGTCGCGTGTGGGAAGAAAAGATGCATGAATAAGCTTTTATTGCTGGGAATCCAGCATGAATCACCTTAGAATGTCAGTGTAACCCCTTGAAATTGAGTAAGCATCGATGACTGAATCTTCACTTGGAAAACACCATTTGTGCCCGGAACAGGCGCTGGAGCAATTAGAGACTGACACTGAAAACACCTGGTTGGAGTTGTTTAAGTACGGGAAAACCGAGGTGGAGATTTACAAACCCGTTGGCCATGATCCACAGCAACCGCACTGGTCTGACGAAGTGTATGTTGTCATTTCAGGCACCGGTTTTTTCAGGAATGCTGACGAACGCCATCCATTCAAGCCCGGTGACCTGATGTTCGTTCCGGCCGGAGTGGCTCATCGTTTTGAAGACTTCACCGACGATTTTGCAACCTGGGTGGTTTTCTCCGGCCCCTCAACCGAACCTAAATAGCCCATCAAGGCAGTTCGGTCAGTGTGCCGTCCAGTCCGATGCTTGCGTTGGCGGGTAGCAACGGGTAGTCGCTTTCTTCGATCTGTACCACCGGAATGTCTCCAAAACCCATTTCCCGCGCGACCAGCACCCCCAGGGTAATGATGAAATCCGCTTCGATCAGAATAATACCCAGCGGCCCGCGTCCGTGTTTCATCAGTTCCAGCAGGATAGAGCTACCGGAACTGGACCCGATGGAGCGATGCATTGCGAGGATTTTTCCTGTAATGCGTCGGCCGTGTTGCGGGTGACGTGTATCAATGATCATCCCACTTAGCGGGTCGACGCCGCCCCACAAACTGATGTC
>CAYUBS010000030.1:0-24678 GCA_964443145.1 uncultured Wenzhouxiangellaceae bacterium
CTCCGGATGACTGTGGCCGGTATTGACGACGGCGATACCGGCTGCAAAATCAATGTACCTTCTGCCCTCCTCGTCCCACACTTCCGCGTTTTTGGCCCGGGCCGCAAAAATGGGAAACATGTTGCCCATGCCGCGCGCGAATACCTGCTCTTTTCTTTTTTGAAGTTCCTGATTTTTCATCTATCCCTTCCTTGTTGCATCCCTGTATTGTCCAGCACTTTTAACGCCTGCGAAAGTCTGCATTTGAAATTGACTGGCTATTCCGTACGGTGCTGGTAACCTATTGCGCCAATGGACTTTTTGTTTCTCATTGCAGGCATTGCCGGCTTGTGGGTTGGAACCGAACTGACAATAGGCGGTGCACTCGCCATTGCAAGGCGTCTGCAACTATCCGAATTCTTTGTCGGGCTGGTTATTTTGTCAATCGGCAGTGATTTGCCGGAACTGGCGGTGGCAGTCGATGCAGGACTCAAAGGGCTGCTTGGTCAGGATGCATCAGGCGTCGTGGTTGGCACGTCGATAGGCAGCGTCGTGGCGCAGATCGGCTTTGTGCTGGGCCTGGCCGGTGTGATCAGCTACCTGACCCTGCCCCGCTCTTATGTCCTCAAGCACGGCGGCGTGTTGCTAGCTGCGACCGTGCTGCTTTTCCTGGTGTCGTTCGACGGGATCGTCACTCGCATTGAGGGCATAATCCTGATCGCGATGTATGCCGCCTACGTGATGGCACTAATGAATGGTGAGAACGTCCCGGATGAAGAACCGGGTCATCTGGCTGGTGGTGGTATCTCGTCATGGGTGGTGCTCATACTCGGCCTTGGCGCCGTAATCCTCAGCTCAGAAATCACCGTTAGCTCGGTAGTGAGCATTGCCCACTCGTTTGAGATCAGCGAAGCGTTGATTTCCGTATTGATCATAGGCCTGGGTACGAGCTTGCCGGAACTCTCGATCTCGATTTCCGCAATTCTCAAGAAAAAGACCCAAATGTCCGTCGGTAACATCATCGGCAGCAATATTCTCGATACCCTGTTACCGATCGGAATCGCTGCGGTCATTTCCAGTGTCACTTTTGAGCGCCACTTGCTGTTTTTCGATATCCCTTTCATCCTCATACTGACGCTGGTGGTACTCGGATTTTTCTACCAACGGGGCCGTGTGGCGCGGTCGGAAGGGCTGGTGATACTTGCACTCTACTTCACTTATGTACTGGTGAAACTGCTGCAGTTCTAGGGGTGGTTTCTGAACTCATTTTGAGAGAGGATACCTTCATGCGATCCTTGCTCACAGTGTTCGTTTCATTCCTGCTACTGGCGGCCTGCGCCGGTAAGCCTCTGGTACCTTACACCACAGATACGCCACCGCTGGTCTTGCTGCCTGCTTCACAGGCCAACATCACGGATGGGCGTGGGCGTTTCCGCGAGATTACTTGCGAAGTGCTGGAGACCCACGGCAAGGAACTGTCCCATTACCGCCCTTGTGACCAGGCACTGACGCGGGTCGGTAAAGAACCCGCCGCAACCGGGGAACCCGTTGACCTCGGTCCATCCCGTCGTGGGTTGATCGCAGCCATGGTTCCGGGCATTGGCTGGGAGTGTTTTGAAAGCTGGCTGAACTATGAAGACGAGTTTGAAGAACACGCCTCAAATTTCAACTACTCCAGTTATATTTTTGCGGTGGACGGTATGTCCGGCAGCACCCACAACGCCCGCCAGGTCCGGGATGCCATCATGAGCCGCGCCGATGAAATCCAGGGCAAGCGAGTGGTGCTGATAGGCTACTCCAAGGGCGCACCCGACGCGCTGGAGGCGGTCGTTACCTATCCGGAAATCCATCCCTACGTAGCAGCCGTGCTGAGCGTGGCCGGAGCCGTGGGAGGCTCACCCCTGGCCAATGGCGCAAAAGAGAGCGACCTCAACCTGTTGAAGCACATTCCGAATTCGGAATGCACCGTGGGCGACGGACATGCCGTGGAAAGCCTGCGACCGGCAGTACGCCGGCAGTGGCTGCAGGACAACCCTCTGCCATCGTCCATTCGCTACTATTCTTTGGTCACCTACCCTTCCCCGGACCAGGTTTCCTCTGTGCTGAAAAGCATGAAGAAGAAGCTGGATAAGGTCGATCCAAGGAATGACAGCCAGGTCATTTTCTATGACCAGGTCATTCCCGGAAGCACTCTGGTCGGCTACCTCAATGCCGATCACTGGGCCATCGCGGTACCGATTGCCGAATCACATGCGTTTATCGGCAAACATTTTGCCAGCAGGAATAATTACCCCCGCAAGGCGATATTCGAGTCTGTGCTGCGATTCATCGAGGAAGACCTGGATAAGCAATAGACTTACTGATACCCCACCAGGACCGCCACAACCATCGAAATACTGCCCAGCACCAGTAGCTGGAGCATCAAGGGCCAGATAAAGCGAAACCAACGGCCAAATGGAATACCACAGATCCCCAGAATGCCCATCAGCACCGCGTTGGTTGGCACAACCATGTTCATGAAGCCGTCACCCATCTGGTAGGCCAGAACCGCCACTTGCCGGCTGACACCGACAATATCCGAAATCGGAGCCATGATGGGCATCGTCACATACGCCTGGCCGGAACCCGACGGAATAAAGAAATTCAGAATGCTCTGGATAAACAGCATGCCGATAGCCGACAACTCCGGGCCAACCGCCACCAACGGCTGAGACAGACCGTTGACGATCGTATGCAGCACCTGTCCATCACTGAGTGTGATCTCGATCGCCCTGGCGAACCCGATCAGTAACGCAGTTCCCACCAGTTCGCCTGCGCCGTTTACGAAGTGGCGGGCCATGTCATCCAGCGCCATGCGGTAAATAAAACCACAGATCAAAGCCAGGGCAAAAAAGATCGCGCCCAGCTCGACAAAATACCACTGGTGCACTTTGATGCCCCATACGACTACAACCAGGGCCAGTAAGGTTGCGAGCAGGACAAGGCGCTGTCGTACCGTGATGGGACCGGTTTCAGGCGAATCCGGCGGTTGAGCTTCCGGAATATCCGCGACCAGTGACAGACTCGGGTCGGAACGCACCTTTTTGGCGTAACGCATTACATGCAGATAGCCCAGCGCAAAGAACGGCACAAACAAAATCAGACGGAAGGCCATTCCGGAAACAGGCGTGACACCCGCGACCTCCTGTGCCACCAGGACTGTGAACGGATTCATGACAGCCGTGCCATAACCGATGCCATAACCAACTACCATGATGCCAACCGCGGCAACGGTGTCCATCCGCATGCCAACGCATAGCGTAATCAATATCGCGACCAGCGGAATGTACTCTTCGGCCATGCCGATAGTGGAAGAACCGACCGCGAACGCCAGCATCCCCATCAGGATCAGTAACGCCGGTTGCGATCCATAGCGGTTAAGCACTTTCGACAAGGCTGCGTCCAGCGCTCCTGTGGCGCGGATTACAGCCAGGGCCCCGCCTATGATAAAGATGAAAAAGATGATCCCCTGCGCCGACTCCAGGCCGCGAGGAATGACCGTAAACAATGAGGTGATGGGCAGTCGTCCGGCATCCTCCACCAGCTGGTAGGTACCCGGGACAACGACGTCATGGCCATGCTCGTTCACCATTTCAAAGTGCCCCGCCGGCAGCAGCATGGTCAGCACATAGGCCAGCAGAATCATGCCGTAAAGAAGGACGAGTGTGTGTGGTACTTTCAGGTTCTTAAACATGACTAATTACGGACCCTTTTGACAAACCAGGCGGCAAACAGCAGAAACGCGAAGAAACTGGCAGCGGTGACCAGCCAATCCGGCCCCAGCCAGCCCGTGCCGAAGCCGGCAGGCCGGGTACCCTGGATAAAGGCAGCTCCGGCAATCGCAACGCCCAGCAGTCCCTCACCGCCGACGAATCCGGAACCGAGCAATATGCCACGGTCGCGACGGCCGGTGGCCTGAGACTCGTCTTCAGAACTGCGCTCCAGCCACAACTTCAGCATTCCACCCAGGAAAATCGGAGTCATGGTGGAAACGGGCAAATAGACCCCGACGGCAAAAGGCAGTGACGGGATTCTGAACAGCTCGGCCGTAATGGCGATGCCGGCACCGATCGCCACCAGCCCCCAGGGCAGATTCTGATCCAGCACACCGTCAATCACCAGCTTCATTAACGTCGCCTGCGGTGCAGGCAGTTCTTCGCTACCAAAACCGAAGGTGCCAGCCAGCAGCAATACCGACAGGCACACAAATGTTGCCGATGTTAATACGCCTACCAACTCCCCAATCTGTTGAGTGCGTGGAGTCGCGCCCAGCAGGTATCCGGTTTTCAGGTCCTGCGAGGTATCGCCCGCGATACTGGCCGCGATGGCAACCACGCAGCCGACCGTGAGTGCAGCCGCCTTGCCATAGATATCCGTCCAGCCCAACACCAGGAAGACACCAGACGTACCCAGCAATGCCGCAATGGTCATGCCGCTGGTGGGGTTACTGGTGACCCCAACCAGGCCGACAATACGCGAGGCCACGGTGACGAAGAAAAAGGAAAATATGACCACGCAGACGGCGGCCACCAGCCTGCCTAAATTGTCCTGCAGAGCGGCAAACGGAGCTGGCAGAAATGTCAGTGTTAGTGCCACCAGCAGTATGCCAATTCCTACCAGCCTGAGTGGCAGGTCACGACTGGTCCTGGCAATAGCCGGTTGCACATGGGCTGTCTGATCAGAAACCGGAGCGGAACCGTCCACCACCGTTACAACCTCTGCATCCACCCGGCCTTTCAGCTCGTGGGCGCCCATGCGGAACGATTCAACCATCACCGGCAAGCTACGCGCCAGCGTAATGATACCGGCCACGGCCACTGCACCCGCGCCGATATAGCGCACATAGCGGGTCCATATCTGGGAGGCAGACATCTCGCTGATGGTTAGCACCATTTCCGGGTAAAGCGGTGGGCGGCCATCTCCCCAGTAGGCAATAAACGGGATGATGATCAGCGAAGACAACAAGCCGCCGCCTACCATCATCGATGCGATACGAGGCCCCAGGATGTAACCCACGCCAAACAGTGCCGGCGACAGGTCCATCCCCAACTCACCCTTGTTCAGGAAAGGAATGCGCACGTGGGCCTCGTCGGAAAGCACCTGCGCCCAACCGGTCAGAGCCTTGTAAGCCGCGCCCGCCCCGAGTCCGATGAATACGTTCCGCGCCTGGTTGCCGCCAGCTTCGTTGGCCACCAATACATGTGCACAGGCCGTGCCTTCAGGGTAAGGCAACTTGCCGTGTTCCCGCTCGATCAGGTAGCGCCGCAACGGAATCATGAACAACACGCCGAGCAGGCCACCGGCCATGGCCAGAGAAGTCATCTGAATCAATGAGGGGTTCAGCCCCCACAGGAACAGCGCTGGCAGCGTGAAAATTACGCCGCTGGCGACAGAACTGGAGGAGGAACCGACCGTCTGCGCCAGATTAGCTTCCAGGATGTTAGCGGTACCGCCAAAACGGCGTAGCGTATGAAAAGCCGCAACGGTCATCACCGCGACAGGGATAGAGGTGCTTATCGTCAGCCCTGCTCGCAGACCCAGGTACGCATTGGCCGCACCGAACAGGATCCCGAACAGGATTCCAAAAAACAGGGCCTTAGCCGTGAATTCGTGTGGAGACTCTGTCGCAGCAACGTAGGGTGTATAGACTTCCCCTTCATGCAGGGGGCGATTGGCGTTTTCGGGGAGTTGGTGTGACGCGGGGTTTTGATCCATTGCGCAAAGCATACACCAGTTTGGAAAATGCGTCGGGCGAGCACACCGGTCAGGCGGCCCCTGCTATCTCCTCACGCTTGCGGCTATAGCCTTTGGCCACTTGCCAGGCTACCAACAACCAGACCACCGACAGAACCATGTTGACCAGCGCGAACTGCGCAATTCCAAATTGAAACCAATGCAGGCCAACGTAGACGGCGCCAGCCTGGGCCAGATCGCCGAAACGCCAGAAAAAAGCCTCAATGGTTGTTTTCCCTTCGTATTTCTCTGCTGCTGACAAGGGTAGATAGAGCGCATGACGGGTGGTATTCATCAAAGAGTAATCGATTGAGTTCTCTATGGTCTTTGCCAGCCGAATGATGCTGAACACAGGTATAAACGCCACCAGTCCGTAGCCGATGATGGCAATAACAGGCAGCACCAGGACGGCGCCCCTGACCCCAATCCAGCGGATTACCCTGGCCACCAGCGCCACCTGGAAAAGAAGCGTCAGCAGGTTGACGACAAAAAAGAAATTACCGTAGAAAGAGGCTATGAAGTCCGATTTTACGACCCCGTTTCCGGCTGCAACCGCCAGGTCCGCATAATGCACGACCAACTCGGCAAGGATGTATTCACCCGTGGTATTCACCCAGTTCAGTAACAATATCAGCATCGCCAGCAGGAACAGGTATCGATCTGAAAAAACCAGCGATATACCTCCCAGCAAGCCCCCGTGCTGCTTTTCATCGGCGGCAGGTGACAGCGAGCGGGAGTCCGGCGGAACCGCTGAGCGCGCCCAGCCGACACATGGCACCGTCAAGGCCAGCAACACCATTGCGACCAGCATCAGAACCCATGGGCCGATGGTGGGAAACAGTGCACCGCTCATCCACGGAGCAACCAGGCTACCCAGGGTGGCCCCGATCATGATGACCGGAAACAAGCGTTTGCCGGCATTGACGTTATAGCTGTCGGCGGCAAAAGCCCAAAACTGCGCCGTGATCATCACGCCGAAAATACCCACCCACACGTAGTAAGCAAACCCGATATCCAGGCCTGCCTGGCCAAGCAGATAGAAAACCAGCAAGTTGAACAGAAAAAACCCGGTTATGTAGCGGGTCAGTTGCTGTTTTCCGGTATGCCGGAACAATAGCCCGTAAAGCGGAATGACCACCAGTAAGACCAGCGCGGTAACGGCATAGGCATAGCTTTTCATTTCCGCGGAGGAACCGGTAAGCAGTAGCGGCTCGCGGATGGTTTTCAGGATGTAATAGCTAACCATCATCAACAAGGCATAACCGAAATACACGGCAACACCCTTCCCTTCCCCGGGCCGGAGTTGGGTAAACCGGTTGAAAAACCGGTCAAGCGGTGTGAGTTGAATCGGCCATTGGCCCATCAGCAATAATCGGCAGTTGTTTGCAGGATAAGACCACAGCAGGCTGCGCACTGCAAATCAGCCACCTGACTGTTTTAGAGCCACACCTTGAAAACCTTCTCTAATGGTCTGACCTTAAGGAGTCAGCGTTTAGGAAATACTTATGAAATCATCGACTGTTCTTATCACCGGCGCCAACCGCGGTTTGGGCCTGGGCCTGGTCCGGGCCTACCTGGAAGACGACTGGAAAGTCATCGCGGTCAACCGCAGCCAGTCAGCAGAGCTCGACGAGTTGTCCAGCGACCACCTGGCCATAATGTATTGCGACCTGACGGATGATGACGAGTTAGCCAAAGTCGCGGCCAGCCTGGGTGAAGACCCACTGGACGTGCTGATCAATAATGCGGGGCGTATGGCCCGTTCAAGTAATGTAGCGTCGGAAGACAGAATAGGTGGATTTGGTCATTTCGACCGCGCACTTTGGCACGACATGTTCGACATCAACCTGTTCACGCCGATGCGCCTGTCGGAACTCCTGGCCGGAAACCTGGCCCGGGCTGAACGCGGACGCATTGTCACGATTTCCAGCATGCTCGGCAGCATGGAACTGAACACCTCCGGAGGAATTTACGCGTACCGCGCCAGCAAGGCCGGGGTCAACGCCATCATAAAATCGATGTCCATCGACCTGGCGGAGCGTGGCATCATCGCAATTGCCCAGCACCCGGGCTGGGTGCAAACCGATATGGGCGGTCCGGGTGCGGACATCGATATCGAAACTTCGGTGAATGGCATGAAAGCCGTGATAGACGGATTGACGCCAGCGGACAGTGGCAAGCTGCTCTCCTACGATGGCTCGGTCATGCCCTGGTGAACGGGCGGCGCGATCTAAGGTAGCTGACCAACGGCATCGGCAGAAAAGCGATAAAGAACACGGAAATGATCAGCGCCATCTTGTCGGCACCAAACCGGTCCATACCAATACCCACCAATAATGGCCCCATGATCGTTCCGGCACCCCAGCATGCCGTGAACATGGTGGTTGCAGCAGCCAGCACCGCACCCTTGAATTTCTGGCCTACCAGGATCACGCCCAGCGCGTAAATCATCCCCTCAACGCCACCGAAAACGAACGCGTAAACACCCGAAACCACCGGTATCCTGATCAGCCAGGGCATAAGCAGCAAGCCAACCGCCGTCAGGAACACAAAAAGCACCAACAGGCCCATGCGATCGATATGATCGGCCAGCCAGCTGATCGGCATTACCAGCGCCATACCACCCAGCCCAACGATGGTCAGCAACCCAAGGGTCGCGTTTTCGCTCAGACCCAGGCTCATGCCGAACAATGGGAAAAACGTCAGCACGGATTCTGCTCCGGCGGCATACACCACGTTGGCAACCATGACCGTGGGCGCCAGCAGAAACACTTTCCACAGGCCATGCTGTTGTTCTCCGGCATGCCCCATCTGTTGATGGGTGACATAAAACAGGGGAATTGCCGCCAGCAGGATCATTCCGCAGGTCGCATAAAAAGGCGCCATACCTTCGGAACCCGTCAGAATTAAAAGCAGCGGTCCCATTGCAAACCCGGCAGCACCCAGGGAGGAATACAAACCGACGATCCGGCCTCTGCGCCTTTCTTCGGCCAGTTCGTTGATCAGAGCCTCGCTGGAGATCCACAGCAACGACGTCATGGCGCCGATGAAGAAACGCAGCGGAAACCAGATCCAGATGTTCGGAAACAAGCCGGCCAGGATAAACAATACCGCCAGTATCACGGTGGCAACCTGCATAATCCGGGATGGCGCAAAGCGCCTCAACAGCCCGGGTGTCCAGGGGGCAATGGCAATCACGGCCACCGCCTGCGCGATGGTGCTGGCGCCAATCAGGGTTTTGCTGACGCCCTGAGCATCGAGCACCAGCGCCAGCAAGGGAAAAGTGATGCCATAGACCAGGTTAACCACGGCCATGGCTGTAATGACCCCGAGCAGGCTGCGCCTTTTCTGATAACGGTTGAGGGCCGCCCTATTCAACCTTGCGGGAGCGTGCAGGTATGGACTTCAGGTAAGCAGCAATGGCTTCACGATCCGCTTCCGGCAACCGGGCCATGTTCTCCTGAACCTTGACCATGGACCCGCCGACGGTATCGAAATCAGGCAGGAATCCGGACTCCAGATAGTAGGCGATATCGGACTGTGACCAGGATTTCAGACCGTCCGGATGAGGCGTGATGTTCGGCACACGGCCCTCGCCGTCCGGGTTGGGCGCACCCGCCAGCCACCAGCCGGTTTGCAGCCCACCAAAGCTGTCCCGGGGGGTGTGGCATTCACCACAATGGCCAGGGCCTTCAACCAGGTATCGGCCTTGCTGAATGAGCGCGTCCTTACTGCTGGACTCGACAACGGCACCCTGCTTCAAATAGAGGATTTTCCATAAACCTATTCCACGACGCAGGTTCCAGGGGAATCCCACCTGGTGCTGACCGACCTGCCGCTCCACCGGCTTTTGCAAGTCGAGAAAGGCTTTCAGATCGATCACATCCTGGACTTTCATACGCGTGTAAGAGGTGTAAGGAAAGGCCGGGTAGTAGTGTTGGCCGTCTGGTGAGACCCCCAGCATCATGGCATTAACGAACTGGATAGTAGTCCAGTTACCGATCCCATGGACCGGGTCAGTGGAGATATTCGGGACCAGGAAGGTCCCGAATTCTGAAGGCATTTCCAGACCGCCACCCAGGTCGCTGCCGTGGCAGGACGAGCAGCCGCCCGCATAAAAAATGCGCTGGCCGTTGTCCGCGTCGGGTTTATGCCCGGGCAGATCCTCAGGCGAAAGGGCTACCGGCTGCGTCAGGAACCAGAACAGCAGCGCCAGTGCGGCTACACCCGCCAGGATCCATCGCATATCAGGACCCTCAGTCTTCCTCTTCTACCCGGTAGCCTTCGTGGCAGCTTTTGCAGACTTTGAAGATCGGCCCCGCCGCTGGCTTCAACTCGGCCAAAGACGTTGGATTGGCCTCGATTGCAGCGTCAACGGCTGCATTGAACTTCGACAGTTCTTCATCAAAACCTGCCCGGTCCGTCCAGATGGTCGGCCTGGCCTCGGTATCATGGCCGGTCTCGGTGCCTGCGGGGAACATGCCTCCAAATTCTTGTCCAATCCCTTGCCAGATCTCGAAGCTTTCCATCGCTGCCGACGCGTCAAATTCGACTTCGCCCTTCAGCATGCCGCCAATGATTTTGGCCTCGGCCTTGGAATCCTCCATCAACTCGTGACGTTGTTCCTGGGGAGAATCTTCGGCCAATGCCTGGGGCAAAGGAAACAGAAGAAACAACGCAGTGATAAACCCTAAAACTCGAACCATTTTTTACCTCTCAATCGATGTTAAGCAATATTCAGCATCGCAGTATAGTGCCTGGGGCCGCGACTCGCTATCCACTTGACCTGAATCATACAAAGAAGGCAGTTTTGACATCATATCTTGGTATGCTCAGCAACTGAAAATACCCGCCTGGAGTTAACCCATGTCAGAACAAAAAATACCCGGTAAATACGTCTTTCTTTTCAATGAATTCGAACAAGCCATGGGGAGCTGTGGTGGTGAATGGGATGGAGTTCGAGGCTTGATGGGCGGTAAGGGCGCCAACCTTCTGGACGCCACCCGGCTGGGCATTCCTGTCCCCCCCGGCTTTACTGTAACAACCGAGGCCTGCAACGATTACCTGGCTGGCGGCGAAGCCTTCCCGGAGGGTTCATGGGAACAGGCGCTCGAGGCCGTTTCAACCCTGGAGACCCAGACGGGTAAGAAATTCGGCAATGCTGAAAACCCACTGCTGGTTTCATGCCGCTCCGGTGCACGTTTCTCCATGCCCGGAATGATGGACACCATCCTCAATATCGGTCTGAATGACGAGATTGTCGAAATACTGGCAACCCGGACCCATCGGCCTCGTTTTGCCTACGACATTTATCGTCGCCTGGTGCAAATGTTTGGCGGGGTCGTGATGGGAGTCCCCGATGAAGTCTTCGAAGCCGTAATCACTGCCCAGCGCCGTGAATCAAAAGTGAAATTTGATGCGGAACTCGATGCAGTGGCCTGGAAAGGGGTCACCATCCGGTTTAAGGAAATCATCCGGACATACACCGGCAAGGATTTCCCGGCCGACCCATACGAACAGCTAAAGCAAGCCACCGAAGCCGTCTTCAAATCCTGGAATGGAAAACGCGCCATCGATTACCGCGAAGCTGCTGGAATCGAACACGACCTCGGTACTGCAGTCAACATCCAGACCATGGTGTTTGGCAACATTGGCGACGATTCCGCTACGGGCGTATTCATGTCTCGTAATGCGACAACCGGCGAGCCGCAACTGGAAGGTGATTACCTGATCAATGCCCAGGGCGAGGACGTCGTGGCCGGCACCCGGACCACTCTGCGGATCGGGCAATTGAAAGATGACATGCCTGAGATGTTCGACGAACTGGAGCAGATAGCGCACCAGCTCGAAAAACACCATCGCAACATGCAGGACATGGAATTCACCATTGAGCAAGGCAAGCTCTGGCTGTTGCAAACCCGCGATGGCAAACGTACAGCGCAGGCCGAAGTCCGTATTGCTGTCGACATGGTTGATGAAGGCCTGATATCACGCGAGGAAGCCGTCGCGCGAGTCCAGCCCGACCAGGTTGATTTCTTCCTGCATCCGCAGCTTGACCCCAAAGCCCTGCAGGACATCAAACCCATTGCCAGTGGCCTGAATGTGTCGCCTGGCGCCGCCGTAGGTGTGATTGCTTTTGAACCCAACCTGGCGGAACGCTGGGCCAAGGAGGAAGGCAAGGATGTCATCCTGGTACGGCCGGAAACACGCCCGGACGACGTCCATGGGATGCTGGCCGCCAAAGGTGTGGTCACCAGCAAGGGCGGACGTACGAGCCATGCTGCGCTGGTGGCACGACAGTTCGGCAAACCTGCCGTGGTCGGTGTTGAAGAGATTGAAATTGACCTCGACAACCACTTGATGCGGATTGGCGAGGAACTGGTCATTCACGAAGGCGAGAGCCTTTCCATCGACGGCAACCACGGTCTGATCTATTACGCCGCCCTGCCCACGGTGGTTCCGGATATTCAGAACTCCTACCTGTTGAAAATCCTTGAATGGGCGGATGAATTTCGCAAACTGGGAGTTCGTGCTAATGCAGACTACCCGGACGATGCACAGCGCGCCCGGGACTATGGGGCCGAAGGCATTGGCCTATGCCGGACAGAACACATGTTTTTCGCCGAAGAACGCCTGCCAATCATGCAACGAATGATTACCGCCAGCACACCTTCAGAGCGAGCCGAAGCGATTGACCTCCTGCTGCCCATGCAGCGTACCGATTTCGAAGGTCTGTTCCGGGCGATGGAAGGCCAGCCGGTCATCATTCGGTTGCTGGATCCGCCCCTGCACGAGTTCCTTCCATCATCCCATGACCTGATGCTTGAGCTGACGGATCTGAAACTGCGTATGCAGCACCTCTCCAGCCTCAAGGAAATGGATGGCGCACTGGAAGAAATCGGGGCCAAGAGCAAACTCCTGGAACGGGTTGAATCCCTGGCCGAATCCAATCCGATGCTGGGCACCCGTGGTGTACGTCTTGGCATTTTGATTCCGGGTCTGTACCAGATGCAGGTTCAGGCTATTTTCGAAGCCGCATGCCGTTGCGCATCGGATGGACTTGATGTTCATCCCGAAGTGATGATCCCACTGGTTTCACACGTTGCGGAACTCGAGGCCATGATGGATCCGCTGAAAGCCATCGCAGACAAAGTGATGGCCGAGCATGGCGTCAAGGTGCCCAAGATGTTCGGCACCATGATCGAAATCCCCCGTGCTGCTCTGACCGCAGGTGAGATTGCCGAAACGGCGGAGTTCTTCTCCTTCGGAACCAATGACCTGACGCAGACGACCTACGGCATTTCCCGTGACGATGCAGAGACCGGGTTCCTGGTGCATTACCTCCAGTCTCGCATGCTGAAAGACAATCCGTTTACCAGCATTGATCCTGAAGGCGTAGGCCGCCTGATGCAGATTGCCATCGACGAAGGCAAGGCATCGCGCGATAACCTGGAAATCGGCGTCTGCGGCGAGCACGGAGGCGACCCCAAGAGCATTCACTTGTGCCACAAGCTCGGGGTTGACTATGTATCCTGCTCACCGTTCCGTGTACCGATCGCCCGATTGGCGGCCGCTCACGCTGCATTGAAGGAGTAAGCGCGGCTACTGCGTAAGTTCGGCATCTCGCGCCAGCGCTTTTTGATAGGCTGGCCGCGCCAGGCAACGTTCGGAATAGGCTTCAAGCACCGGGCTGTCTGGCAGGATGCCGAACATTTTCATGAAATAGATAGACGAGCCCAGCAACACGTCCGCGGCAGAGAATTTTTCGCCCATGACCCATGGGCCCTGCTTCACGCCCGCCTCGAGCACTTCGATCATCGCCTCAAAATTTCCCCAGCCGGAACTGGCGCGTGAAACTTCCATCCCGGTGAACTTCTCCATCATCGCCGGTTCGATTACGCCGGGCGTATAAGTCATCCAGTAAAGGTACTGCCCTCGGGCCGGGTCATCGATTGCCGGTGCCAGTCCGGCCGCCGGATAACGGTCTGCGAGGTACAGGGCAATTGCTGCGGAGTCGGCCATCCGGACGGTGCCTGCCGGGGTCGTATCCATGATCGCCGGGACCTTGCCCATCGGGCTGGCGGCGAGAAAATCCGGATCTTCCTTCGCTTCCGGCTTGCGGATATCAATCAACCGAACCTCGAAGGGCTGGCTCATTTCTTCAAGCAACCACAGGATTCGGGAAGCACGGGTTTGCGGGCACCAGAACAGTGTAATCATAGAAAATTCTCCAGATAATCAGGTGGCTTTGGCCAGTGACGGGATTGTCTTGCGCAGCCACAGGTACATCGCAGCGTAGATCAGCAGCCCCACTATGGCAGCCACAGCGCACATTACAAATACCGCGTTGTATCCCATTCCTGCGCCCAGCATTGATGCCGCCAGGTTCGGGCCTACAATCTGCCCCAGGCCCTGGGCACCTGGCATCAGGGACGCATAAGCCCCGCGGGGGTCGACGTTGGCAACGGTCGACATCTGGTAAACATCGACAAAAATCCACAGCAAATTAAAACTAAACATACTGATCAGGATGTTGATGTCATTGATGCCGAAGCTGAGCATGCCAACCACCATCGCCATGCTGAACAGGGCGATCAATAACGGTCTGGCCAGGCCAAAGCGGTTACTGATCAGTGTCGCCACCGCACACCCGACCAGGCTGAAAAACGACGTCCAGACCAGCAAACGCCCAACGTATTCTCCGTCCAGGCCGGCGTCGATCGTCGCCAGCTCAATGTAGGTCCAGTAAGACCCGATGTTGATGTAGGTGAAGAAGATCGCTGCCAGAACCAGCCATGGAATATAAGCCGGTACGCGCGGTGATCCGGATTTGTTGTCCTGGGCATCCTCTTTTTCTGCATCTTCTTGCCGGGTGGACTTCGCGAGGGGACGTGATGGCAGCCAGTGAAGAAAAGGCAGCCCTACCAGGTAGCAGGCGATAAACGTGAGGTAGATGCCATTCATGCTGAGCATCGGCAACACCTGCATTTCCAAAGCCTGCGAAAAAGCGAAGGCAAATAGCATCAGGTTGAAAGCACGCGCCGGTTTACTGCTAGCCCCCAGCGTGGCTACTGCAACGGCCGTGTAAATGCCGCTGCCGACACCGGCGCCGACCCGCAACCAAAGCACGGTTTCATAATCGGTGAACAACATGCACAGGCCGTTGCTGACGATGACGATGGCCACAGCTACCAGCACCAGGAGCCGCCGGTTCATTCGCGCGACAAACAATGAAGCGATAACTGCGCCTAACGAGAGCCCGCCCAGGTCTGCCCCGGCCACCCTTCCGACCTGTGACTCAGTGAAGCCAAGCAATTCAACCCACGCCGTGCTGATGACCGGCACGCCAACAAGAACGGCATAACCGATCAGGGTCATGTAAAGCGATATGGAAATAGACCGCCACCCGTCGAACACCGTCGGGTGGAATTCGGCTGTGGCTGATTTATCCGGTGTGCTTGATGGCGTCACTCATGATTTCCAACGCAGTTTGATCACAAGGCGGCAGTTCAGCATCACTCTGCCCTAACGGGGTGATCCGGTCGCCCCAACGTATTAATCCGGCGCCCCGGGTCAGACCCGCGCCGAAGGCAGCCAGCAACAGCCGCGCTCCCGGTTTAATACGTCCTTCTTCCAGCAGTTCGCACAGGGCGACCGGAATGGTCGCTGCCGATGTGTTGCCGTAATGCTGAATATTCAGTGCCACCTGTGACATGGGCACGGAAAGGTGGTGGGCCAGTGACTCGACGATCCGGGCATTCGCCTGGTGGGGAATGATGTAATCGATGTCCTTATTCTCCAACCCAAGGTCAGATAGCACCCGCTTGATTTCTTTTGCCATGCCGCGAACGGCGCGCCGGAATATTTCGCGTCCGTCGAAACTGACATCGAACTTGGCGTAGTCTTCCACGAACCGATTTCCGGCGGTTCCGAAGTTGGGAAGGTGCAGTGCTTCAAGGGCATCGGCCTCACAACCAAGGTGACAGGCGAGCAGACCGGACTCTTCTTCACCGGGCTCGACAAACACGGCACCGGCGCCATCACCAAACAGGACGGCGGTGTCGCGCAGCGACCAGTTCAAAAACCACGTGATGCGTTCCGCACCAATCACCAGGACTTTGCGATAACCTGCAGACCGGATCATCGCGGTTGCAACAGAAAGACTGTAAATGAACCCGCTGCAACCGGCGTTCAGGTCGAAAACGGCCGCGTTTGTTGCACCCATTTTCTTCTGTACGTGCGCCGCAGTACTGGGAATAACCGTATCCGGGGAACAGGTCGCGACGATCAGCAAATCTACCTCTTCCACCGTAGCGCCGGCCGCAGCCAGTGCACGATGGCCGGCCACAGCGGCAAGATCACTGACCGGGACATGCGAAACGCGTCGTTCACTGATACCGCTGCGGGATTTAATCCACTCATCGGTGGTGTCAATGACGGTGGCCATATCATCATTGGTCATCACGGCTGGTGGCATGCACTTGCCCCAGCCGGTAATGCTTGCATATTTTGCCATGGCGGATAATCTCGCTTCTGTTATCGTGGCAGACTAGCAGTGAACCGACAAAATCACAATTGGGATTATCCTTGGGACTGGCACGCGCATGACTGACAAACAAATCGATTCACCGCTTTCCCTTTTTCTTGAAGATCATCCGGAAACTGAAACCGTAGAGGTTGTACTTACCGACCTTAATGGAATTTACCGCGGGAAGTGGCTACCGGCCAGCGCAGCGGGCAAAGTTCTTGATGGAAAATTCAAGATACCGCTGACTGCTGTTTCACCGGATGTCTGGGGAAGAGACGTGCCGTCGCTGTGTGAGAAGACCGGTGATGGCGATGGGATCTGCGAAGCCATCGAGAACTCCATCCGTATCCTGCCCTGGCTTTCACGCCCAACAGCGCAGTTGTTCGTGCAGCTGAACACGGACGACGGCACCCCCTGGGGTTTTGACCCGCGAGTCGTACTGAAAAACGTCCATCAACGTTACCTGGACCGCGGACTGACCCCGGTGTGTGCACCTGAGCTGGAGTTTTATCTATTCGAAGAAGGCCGTGACGGCGATGGAACACCACGGATACCTGCAACCCGTGCCAATGGCAACTGCAGGATTGGCGGCCAACTATACAGCACCGAAGTGATGCAGGAGAATGCTTCACTGATGCATGAAATACGTGAGGCCTGCGATCACATGTCGGTCCCGCTGGATGGACTGCTCAAGGAACTTGCTCCTGGTCAGTACGAACTCAACCTTCACCATGTCGATAACCCGCTGCAGGCGGCTGACAACGCCCAGTTGTTGAAACAGGTCATCAAGAGCGTATCCCGTAAACATGGCTACATTGCCAGCTTCATGGCAAAACCCTTCGGGGACCGGGACGGCAACGGCTTTCACACCCACGTCAGCATCCTGGATGATGCAGGCAATAATATATTCGATGATGGTACTGAGCGTGGCAGCGAAGTCCTGAAAAACGCCATCGCCGGACTGGCAGAGACCATGCCGGATTCGATGCTGATTTTCGCACCTCACCTGAACTCATGGCGACGCCTGCAACGTGGCGTTCATGGACCACTGGCCCCAACCTGGGGCTATGAAAACCGATACGTCGCCCTAAGGATTCCCAACGGAGAAGGGACTGCCCGGCGCATTGAGCACCGCATTGCCGGCGCCGACGCTAACCCCTACCTTTCACTGGCCGTCATTCTCGCCGGCATCCTGCATGGAATCGATCAACAACTGGAGGCGCAGCCCCCAACAACAGCAGGTCCGGAGAAACAAGCAACCACTCTGCCAGCCAGCTGGGATGCCGCCCTCGTTGCATTTGAACAATCTGCGTTTATCAGGGACTACCTGGGAGAAGACTTTCAGTTCGCACTGACAGAAATCAAGCGCATCGAGCAAGACGAATTCTCAGCCGCTGTTAGCCCGCTGGAATACGATAGCTACCTCGTACTGGCCTAATTCTTGTAACGGGCTTTCATCAACCAGGCGGGTCCATCCCCCTGCATCATCCGTGTGACGACAGTCACTCCGCTATCTGTGACATGGTATTTTTGGCGATCCTGATCGGGATCAAAACCGATGACGCTATTTTCCGGAATCTTCGTACCATTGTCTACGATGACGTTTCGTAAGCGGGAACCCTTGCCGACCTCAGCCTCGGGCAATACCAGGCAGCCCTGGAGTTCGGAATTCCTGTCTACGATAGAGTTGGAAAACATCAGGGAATCGGTAATGGAACAGCGGCCGATGCGGCACCCGCCGCTGACCATCACATTATCGATCCTGGCGTTTTTTGGCTCAGGTGAAAACCGGGCCGGCGGCGCCTGTTGCTGATAGGTCAAAACAGGCCAATCCGGGTCTCCCAACACCAATGGCGGGTCCTCGGACAGCAATTCGATATTCGCCTGGTAGTAGGCGTCAACGGTTCCCACATCGCGCCAGTAGTCCGCTGCGCCCGCCGCCGGGTTACTGAACGGGAAAGCCCAGACCTTGTGGCCCTGCCCCACTGCATGCGGAATGATGTCTTTGCCAAAATCGTGGCTGGAATCGGGGTCTTCTGCATCCCGCCTGAGGTGCTCACGCAGATAGTCCATTGAGAAAATGTAAATACCCATGCTGGCGAGCGCAGTATCCGGGTCGTCCGGCGTTGGCTTGGGGTCTGCCGGCTTTTCTTCAAACCCAACGATCCGGTAATCGGATCCGACTTCCATGACACCGAAGCCGCTTGCGTCTTTTCGCGGGACACGGTTACAGGCAACCGTGAAATCGGCCCCGGACTCATAATGCGCCGCCAACATCTCACCGTAATCCATGTTGTAGATGTGATCGCCGGCCAGGACCAGCACGTATTCTGGAGAATGGCTCTCAACGATATCCAGGCTCTGGAATACCGCATCCGCAGTGCCCATGTACCAGGACTCTTCGTTGACCCACTGCTGCGCCGGCACGATGTCGACAAACTCGCCGTGCTCAATGTTGAAATTATTCCAACCCTGCTGAATATGCCGGATCAGGTAGTGCGCCTTGTACTGCGTCAGTATGGCGATCCGGCGGATATTTGAATTGAGACAGTTCGACAAAGCAAAGTCGATGATCCGGTATTTGCCACCAAAAGGGACCGCTGGTTTGGCACGCCACTGGGTCAAATCATACAGACGGCTTCCTCGCCCACCGGCCAGGACCAACGCCATGGTTTTCTTGGTCAGGCGACTGACAAAACGGGCTGTTTTATCGACCATGCTAGCAAACTCCCTGTCTGTGGAATGTGTCAGCTATATGGTGAGACAAACTCAATCAACTTAAATTGACAGTTATCAGCTAGAAGTCGAATCCACCCATATCCATTCCCATGCCCATATCCATAGATCCCATGTCGGGCATACCCATCTCTGGCAGTTGCACCGCTTCGGGTCTTCCACCGCCTACACCCCAATAAGGTCAACCCAAACCACCTTGCCAGGCATTTTCTGGTTCACGACAGATGACGTGATCGGGCCCACGGGCTCAGGTTTTTCGGCAGCGTACAGCGCAACACTGAATGCCATCAGCAGGGCAAAGGCAACTAGCCGGGGCAAGTAGTGGGTTAAAACATAATGGTTCACAGATCTGACTCCCTGTTCGGTTCGCAAACATGATAAACGAAAGAGGGTCATGTACCTAAGAACTCAAAATCTGGCCTGCCAGTCGCCTCAACAATCGCTACCGTGGGGTGGAGGGCAACAACCTGTATCTGAAAGCCTGGACAAACTGACCGATTGCCGGCCGGGCGATCCACTTTCAATCGCCGGCCGGTTTAAGGATTGAGGTTTTCTCAGAGTAAACTCTGAACCCGATCTTCCAATGGCGGGCCGTCGATTTGTTTGAAACGATAGCCAACCCGAACCATTGGTACATCCAGGTCCAGCATGAGATCCAGCCGGGCCGGGCTTGCATCCACGATGCAGCTTACGTTCTCAGCGGCACAACAGGCATTGATCGTTTCAGCCAGAGCTTCTCTCTGCTCCTCAGAGTAACCCATCGCCGGCAGAATACGTTCCATGTGCGGATACGCTTCAAACGTATCGCGAATGGTACCCACCGTGTATGGCCGTGGATCAACCGGAGTCGCGCCGTAACGCTTGGCAGCGACAGTTCCCGCTCCAAAGGACATTCCCCCATGGGTAACCGTCGGGCCGTCTTCGATCACCAGCACGCGCTGGCCTTCCAGGCCCTGCGGCTGGTCAACTTCTATCTCGAGGTCTGCAGTACACAAGGGGGCATCCGGATTAAGCTGCCTGGCCCGCTCGCGGATACCTTCCAGGGCACCGGGTTCAGCTGACCCTGCCTTGCTGATCACCAGGATATCGGCTCGCCTGAAATTCACTTCGCCCGGGAAATAATCGATCTCGTGCCCGGCCCTGAGTGCGTCAACCACCACGATGTCCAGGTCTGGACGGATGAATGAAAAGTCATTGTTACCACCATCCCACAAAACGATATCGGCTTCTTTCGAGCACTCATCCAGAATGCCCTGGTAATCCACGCCGGCATAAATGGGAATTCCCATGTCGACGTATGGTTCGTATTCCTCGCGCTCTTCGATCGTGCACTCATGCGCCACCAGGTCCGCTGTCGTCGCAAAACGCTGCACGGCCTGCATCGCCAGGTTGCCATAGGGCATGGGGTGGCGAATAACGGCAACCCGTGTGCCCTGGTCGGTCAGCAGACGCGCCAGCCACTGGGTCAACGGACTCTTGCCTGCGCCCGTGCGCGTGGCGGTTACGCTGACTACTGGCAGGGTGGAAATCAACTGTGTCTGGTCTGGACCCAGCATCACGAAACTCGCACCGGCAGCCTGCACCAGGCTGGCCTTATGCATGAGTTCAGCATGTGCAATATCACTATATGCAAAGAAAACGAAATCGATATCGAAGCGCTCGATCAGTCCGGTCAGTTCTGATTCGTCGTAAATCGGGATGTCTGCGTCGTAGCCAGGACCCGCCAGCGATTGCGGAAACTGCCGTTTAGTAATGAATGGAATCTGGGTTGCGGTAAAGGCCTTGACCCTGAACTCGGGGTGATCGCGCAAAAAAGAAAGAAAAATGTGAAAGTCGCGCCCGGCGGCGCCCATAACAATGCACTGATATTCGTTTTTCATGTCGTTTGCTCGTTGCTATAGGGACAGCAGCCAGCATAGCGTTCGCGGCCCATTCAGGACATGATCTAAAGCGTGAATTTGTGCTTGTATTAGTGCCCTACAGGATGGCCAAGCGTCCCCATCCAGATGGCTGCGAGAAAACCGACCACAGTCATTAATCCGGTCAGCCACCCACCGTGCTCAAAGGCTTCCGGCAACATGGTCTGCGCAATCATGGCCAGCATCGCACCTGCCGCCATGCCCTCCAGCAAAGCACGCAAATGGATCGGAGCGTCGGCAATGAAAAGGTGACCCAGTGCTGCGCCAATGGCGGTCATGATCATTAATGAGACCCACATCCCGATAATGTGAGTGGAAGAGCTGCCCTGCTTTCGCATCACCGACGCGCTGGACATGCTTTCAGGAAAATTGGCCAGAAACAAACCGCCGACCAGGGCCACGCTGACAGATGCCCCTTCCATCGATCCGCCGATCACCAGCGATTCGGGAATGCCATCCAGAGCAATTCCAAGCCAGATAGCCAACGCCACATTACTGCCGCCGGACTTCTCACCATGAGCGGCGTGCATCATTTCAGCTTCGGTTGGCTTGCCCAGTTCTGATTCCAGATTGTGGGTAGCTGCGGCCAACCAGGACTGCGACTGCTCGCGGTCAACGTCCAGCGAGAACTCGCCTGCCTGGTGTTTCTCAGAAAGCTGCCCCAGGGTGTCCTGCAAGCCAGGTGATACCGCTACAACCTCGTTGAAGTCATCTTTGTGGATCTCCCAAACCACCGTGTCACCAATTGCCTCGGCCCGTTTGATGGCAGGTACACCGGTTACCAGTGCCTTTTCACCAAACGCCTCGCCCTTACCGAGTATCACCGCCGGCTCGTTTTCATCATGCGGGTGGATCTTCACCTTACCCGACTCCACCAGGAACAGGGCATCACAGGGGTTCTCTTCGTGACAGATCAACTCCCCATCCATGAACACCCTTTTTTCGATGTCACTCACGACCCTCTTGATCTCATCCGGAGGGAGCGCCAGCATGACATCTAAAACAGAAAGCTTATCAAGAATATTATGGAAGTGTTTCTTTTTACTAAGTTTTAATCGATTCGTTATGGTCGAGTGCTTACGTAGATAGCCACCCATGCCGGCCAAGGCCCGATCCAGTCCGATAAACAGCAGGCAGCCCGTCATGGCACCCGTTGCCAGCCACTTGAAGCCCTCAAAGGGGTCATCCGGAAAATGTGCCAGGGCCGGAACGACCAATTCCAGCGCCAGCGCACATAACAAAGCGCCCGCACCAAAAGCCATCACAGCAGCCGTAACCCGCAGGCTGGGATTGAGCCAGATGCCGGCCGCAGCGCCCAGCGGCAACGATGCCGCGCTCAGACCACCAAACAAAAAGGCAAGCGTTACAGGATCCACGAAAGGCCTAGTTGTGCGTCAAGATGGCTTTCCAGCCAAACGGGGTATTGACATACACGGTAGTAAACCAACCACCGAACGACGAACCATCCTTGAATTTCAGGCTGAACTTTCCATAAGCCACTGCACTTTTATCTTCCAGTGCACGCACCTTAACTTGTGAATACTCCAGCAAGCCCCTGTCCTTGCCGGTCTCGGCGATGGTCTCCAGATCCTCCATGCGTTCCGCCAGCGGGATAATGCCATTCTCGTCCACCAGAACAAAATCCGGGTGGTAATAACCACGAATGGATTCCAGATCACCTTCACTCCAGACCTGATCAAAGTAATCCAGCGCCATTTTTATTTCACTTTCCGTGTCTGCACACAGTGGGCCAGCCAGCAGCAATAGCAATATCAGCAAACTTTTTTTCATCATGACCTCTTTAAACCAACAGACAATGCTCTGTCAGGCCTCATTCTCATCGTGCACATCAACCGAACACTCGCCCGCTGGTGAGACCGTCAAATGGATATGTATCGGACGACAGCAAACCGTGCAGTCCTCGATGTACTGCTGATCACCAGCGGAATCGTCCACAAAGAGGGTGTTGTTTTCGCCACAGTATGGGCAGTCTATGTCTGTTTCCTGTAAAAGAATCATCGTGTTCTCAAAGAGTAATCCGGTTCAGCTTTCAGTATAGCGCTCTTGTAAATCCTACCACTGCCTGCTGACCTATACCCCGAAAACTCCAATTCGCTGTTGTTCGTAGTGCTGACCAAAAATTTTCTGGCAGCAGCGTTCGGCCTGGCCATATTTTATATATATCCGTTTTTTCTTAATCAGGCACTCTCCAAAAAAGATCTCTGATTGCACCTATACTGAACCCCGTTCAAGGCCATTAGAAAGGGAAACACCATGACGCCAGAGATCAATCCCCATCTTCCGGGGTGCTGTGAGTGAGCAACCAGTCGATCACTGCTGACCGGTCGTTTTTCGGTCATCCCAAGGGTCTTTTCTTTCTGGCCTTTACAGAAGCCTGGGAACGATTCTCCTTTTATGGAATGACGGCGCTGCTCGTTCTGTACATGGTGAACCAATTGTTGCTACCGGGGCATGTGGAAAATATAGCGGGCTTCGCGGGTTTCCGTGGCGCAGTGGAGTCCCTCACCGGACCACTTTCACCACTGGCTCTGGCTTCGTTAATATTCGGACTCTACTCAGGGTTCGTTTACTTCACCCCGGTGTTCGGCGGCCTGATTGCCGACCGCTGGATCGGACAACGGAACGCGGTCATTATCGGTGCCCTGTCGATGAGTGCCGGCCACATCGCGATGGCCTTTGACCACTCGTTTCTGCTGGCATTATTGCTGCTCGTAGTCGGCTCCGGGTTTCTAAAAGGCAATATTTCGGCGCAGGTTGGCGCGCTGTACCCGGTTGAAGACGACGCATTACGAACCCGTGGCTTTGCGATCTTCAGCATGGCGATCAATTTTGGCGCTGTATGCGGGCCTTTGCTGTGTGGGTACCTTGCCCAGAATTACGGCTGGCACTACGGCTTCGGCGTCGCCGCCATTTTCATGCTGGCCGGGCTCGCGACCTACCTCCTGGGTTTCAGGCACCTGCCCCGTTCCGTTGACAGGCGAGGGCAAGCCTCTGAACGACTCTCCAAAACTGACTGGCGAATCATTTTCGCACTTACCATTGTCATCCTGATCACCGTGTTCCAGTCCATCGCCTACTACCAGCTCTACAATATGTTCAAGATCTGGATCCAGGAACATGTGGACCTGACAGTCGCCGGCTTCACAATCCCCGTGCCCTGGTTTCAGTCGGTGGATGCGCTGATGAGCATCCTGGCGGTGCCGGTACTTTTCGGGCTTTGGCATTTCCAGTCGAAGCGTCGCGGCGAACCTGGCGAACTCGCAAAAATCGGCACCGGCGCGTGGATCGCCACTGCAAGCCACCTGGTGCTGGTTGCTGCCATTGTTACCTCCAAAGGCGCTCCGGTCAGCGCCATATGGCCTGTGCTTTGTGCGATGGGCATGGGTGTGGGCTTCCTGTACTACTGGCCCACATTGCTGGCGCTGGTGTCGCGCACTGCCCCGGCAAGAGTCAATGCAACCATGATGGGGATTTCGTTCCTGTCGCTTTTCCTGTCCAACAACATGATTGGCTGGCTCGGAGGGTTCTATGAAAAAATGAGCCCTGCTTCGTTCTGGTTACTGCATGCGGCCATAGCCGCAACCGGCGGGCTACTGATCCTGTTATTCGGGCGCCGACTCGCGTCTGAACTGAACCGGGGCACAGCACACAGCCTGCTCAGGGAGTCCCGACAAAGACTCCCTGCAGCAGTTTAAGGTCAACGAGAGTCGCTCCGCCGACGTC
>CAYUBS010000031.1:0-24324 GCA_964443145.1 uncultured Wenzhouxiangellaceae bacterium
ACAGGTGTTCAATGCCATAACCTTCACCACCAAAATTAATCAGGTTATAGGAATGGTACAAACCATCCGCACGGCGGTTCAGCGATATGCTGTCATCAAGAAATTCCCGGGCCAGGGCCAGGAAAGCAACCACCTCTTCTGATTCGACGGTTGATTTAGTTCCCAAAAATCCGGTATAGATCTGCGCCCGGTATTCCTCATTCAATGCACCCAAATCATCCATGAAGTCCTTGCGGATCTCATCTTCATTTCCTGAGCACAACGATCCTGCATATTTTTTAAGTACTCTGTGAGTGCCGGCCAACAGTTGGGCCACTTCATCAGAAACATCAAACCCACCGGAGGGGGCAGACGAAAGCAAACCGGTAAAATAGAGCAGGAAGCGTCGCAGGTAACAGAGCGTCACCATCGAAACACCGTGGCCTACCAGGGCATTATTTGCGTCATTCCACTCGGGGCGTTGCGTATTCATCCAGATCCCGCCGCCGGGAACAAAATTGCCCATTTTCGACAGGACCATGACCAGCAGTTTTTCCAGCAGATTGACCTTGTATATCGAACCATCAGCCAGAGATACAAGCCGTCCGTCACTGCCCTTCAAGGCGACCCTGCCGGCAGCGGTCTGGGCCGACTCGTCGTCATATTCGATGCTATTTCTCGGATCAAGCCGCAGTGAGCGGGCATCTTTCAGCCGGTAGGGAACGTCCGCATAGACAAAAATCTCACGTCCCAGCCAGTCGCTGAGTCTGCCGGGATGATAGCGCTGGGACTGGTCAACAAAGCGCAGCAGATAGTTAACCTGGTGGTCGCCCCAATAACCAATATTTGACCAGGGATCGCTGCGATCCAGAACTTCCCAGTCGAAGCCGTTGGAGCCAAGGCGGTATGGGTTATAGCCATCTGCTGTTGATGCGTTCACAAACTTGGCAACAAAACTTTCTATGTATTCAGGGTATGAAATGGCCAGTGCTTCCCAGTTCTGGAAGATATCCCTCCAATTCCCCTGGTAGCTTAGCCGGTCGGAACCATCTGCATTTTTGACATCGTTGGAGAAGTGATTCCAGGGGCGACTGGGGTCGCCGTGACGCCGGCTGAAGATCAGCGGCAGGTATTCCAGCGCAATACGCTCGAGGTCAGCATCACCGGAAGTCGCTGCCATCTGCATTAAAGATTCACGCTCCTGTGGCTCTTTCAACGAGGAAAACAGCGCCTGGAAATTTCTGAAAACAGGCGCGTTCCAGGCTTCCAGAAAATTCAGGAAATCACCGGGTGCAACACGATATTCATCAGAAAAAACTCCGCCCCGCATGATATTGAACAGCGTATTGGAAAAATGCCGGGCGGTAGACAGCTGGTCCGAAGACAGCTGGCAAGCGTCGGCATCGCCAGCAAGTTGCAGCAATCGGTCTGTGCCCTTGTCCGCGTCCTTCCTGATCACTTCCGGTGAGATACCCTCGCGGACAACATGCAGGAGGTTTCGAAGACTCGAAGCTCCCAGGGCAACATCGGCGACTATCAACCAACCTTTCTCTTCACCGGCAGAAAGGGGAAACGAAGATTGCACAAAAAATGCTCCGCGCCTTCCATAGATGAATGACTCATCCCGCACCTCCTGGCCAAGACCGAATGCATCGATCTGTTCGGTAGACAAAAGAATACGCGGCCTGTCCAGACCCAGAGCCCAAACCATCGAAGCCTGCAGGGCCTCATTGGGCTCAGCCCGATCAGTAAGAATGGAACTGAGTGTGTACACCCCGACATCCAGACCCGGAATACGCTCGGCCTGCTTGTAGGCATCCAACAGCGTGCTGCGGGTTGCCTGCATCTCCGGTGAAATACCATGGGGTAACAAATTGCGTAAACCGTCCAGCAAATCAATCCGTATCTCGGACGTTCCAACGTTTCTGACACAGCTATCCTTTACGAACCCGAACTGCTCGCTGGTCGTCCATGTATAAGAGAAGGCCAGCTCCAGATCGCGATTAATTTCCTCGAAAACCAGCTTGTTCCCGGCGAGATTCTTATACAGGTTCCGCTCGGTGTCATAGACATCCACATCCTGCCCGAATGGCTTCCACAGAAAGGTCCGGCCGTCTTTTTCAACCAGCAACTGTGAATGTGGGCCAGTAGTGGCCCAGGCATCATGGATTATGTCATCCGTGTAATAGGGGAAAAGTGCCGTTTCCGGACTATTCCGCCCGCAGGTGAGACCACCCGTACTGGAAACGAACAACCAGTGATCCGAGCCACTGACGATAGAAAGGAGAAAAGGCGGCATTTTGTGGTAGTTGGTGATGCGGTAACAGGTTTCACCATCCCGCTCAACAAACCCGCCCTGGCCGCCTGCCTCGCCGCTCCTGATTAGTGTGTCACCCCAATGCACCTCGTGCATGGCTACTCAACCAAAAATGGAATATTAGCGTGCCCCGCATGGCCCTGCCCGTCATGGACATAAACAAACAGGCGATAGGCACCAGGAGGAAAAGGAGCATTCAGAGCAATGGTTCCGGACTCCTGGTTGCCAATCAGCCCGGAAAATTTCTCAGGCACCTCTTCCTTGTCACCACCCGACTGCGTGGCTTCACTCTCACGCATGATTTCCCACTGGTACTGAAGGGCATCACCATCCGGGTCGCTTGCTTCGACAAATGCATCGTAGCGCTCACCCGGGGTCAATACGACGCTGTCGATAGAGCCTTTCCCGGCCAGACGCATCGTCGCAATTTGTGGCGAGCGGTTATCGGGCCATTCGCCGTTCCAGATATAGTGCATGGCATCGACTGTTTCTGTTTCCGTACCGTCCTCAAGGAACATCCCGTACCAGGTGGGCGTGCGTTCCTGCTTCTGCCCCCACAGGAACACGAACGATCCCATCGCGCGATCCGGGTCGGATGCAATCGCTACCTCATAGCTCTTCAGATAGTTGGCAGCCTTCTCGCTGCTGTTTTGCTCTATCGGGGCTTCCCAGGTCGTCTTGGGCACCTCCCAATGACCGATAGCCCCCCACTCCGTTACGAAGTAGGGCCGCTCATATCCGGCTTCTGACAAAATTTCAGGCAGATTAACGATGTCGCCATACATCTGGATGCTGACGAAATCCAGATCGGGTGTCCGCGTTTCGATCAGCCCGGCAAGTTCTGCGCTGAACCCTGCCAGGGCCGTGGTGGTCGGGTGACTGCCGTCTACCTCATGGATCATCTTTGAAATGCCATTGATTGCGTCAAAAACCTTCGGGTTTTTGAAGTACAGGTTCGGCTCATTACCAATCATCCAGACCAACAGCGCGGGATGATCTTTGTACTTCATCACCTCACCCCTGGCATAGGCTAACTGGGCCGCGACTGCCTCTGCATCAGAGTAATCAAAGCCGTGACGCTCACGACCGATTTCGATACACATAACGACGGTGAGGCCATGTGCTAAAGCCTCGTCAAGCACTTCCAGGCCTGTTAATTGCTCATTGTCCGTGCGCCAGGTCCGAAAGGAATTACCGCCATGGGCGGCAAACACTGAGACATCACTGTACTCAAGACCTGCCCCATTGATCTGGTAAGGTTCACCGCCGCGAATCAATTGATAACGCGTACCTTCGCGTACAACGGTTACAGGAATTGGCCCGGTTTCCGTGGCACCCTCATTGGAAGCAAGACAGGACTGTTGACCGGAAAATCCGAGGGCAATGCATACCAACAGAACCGTTATTTTGTTATTAAACATAATTAGACGCCATGATTTGACTAACGCACCAGCTCGGTTTCGAGTTCTTCCAGGGTCCTGCCTTTTGTTTCAGGCAACACCCTCATCACGAACACAAAACCGATGATGGCAAAGATTCCATAGATCAGGAAGGTTATGGAATTTCCGAAATTTTCGAGTTCCCAGGGGAATACCAACTGCACCAGGAAACTGACGGACGAGTTGATCAGGCCAACAAATGAGATTGCAATTCCCCGGATCTTGTTGGGAAACAATTCGGAGAACAACACCCACATGACCGGGCCCAGTGACAGCGAGAAGCTCGCAACAAAACCCAAAATACCCACCAAAATGAGGGTCGAATTCATCTCGATCAGTTCGCCCGCCTCTGTATAGGTTGCCGCGTCAAAGCCATATGCCAGCACTAACATGGATATGGCGATACCGGCCAGTCCAAAGCCAAGCAGGGGTTTGCGTCCGAATTTATCAATCGACAGGATCGCGATTACCGTGAATACGATATTGACCAGCCCTACCAGCACGGCCTGCATGAAAGAAGCGTCGGTGCCTACACCGGACTGTTCAAAAATCATCGGGGCGTAGAAGAAAACGGAATTAATGCCGGTGATCTGTTGCAGGATCGCAATCGAAACACCAATTATCAGAACCAGGCGCATGGCCGGTTTGAAGAGGTCCCGGATAGAACCCTGCTCCCTGGAAGCCTCACTATCGAGTGAAGACCGGACTTCCGCCAGGTCTGACTCTGCGCGGGCTTGTCCGCTGACCCGCGACATGATGCCTAAAGCCTTCTCATACTGCTTATGCATCACCAGCCAGCGCGGGCTTTCCGGCACCATAAAAAGAGCAAAGAAGTAAAAAATCGCAGGTATAGCTTCGACGCCCAACATCCAGCGCCAATTCCAGTCACCCAGCCTCATAGCCTGCGCCCAGGCCAAATCAGACTGGCCGAGGCTGAGAATCAGGTAATTACTGAAGTATGCAACTGAGATACCGACCACAATATTGAGCTGATTGAAGGAAACCATCCGACCGCGAATGGCGGCCGGTGCGAGCTCTGCGATGTACATCGGTGCGATGATCAGAGCCGCACCCACCCCAAAGCCGCCCAACATACGTGCTGCAACCAGGGTCACGTAATCCGGCGCAAATGCTGACGCCACCGCGGAAATAGCAAACAGCACGGCCGCTGACCTCAGCACCGGGCGCCGTCCAAAACGGTCACTGAGCGGCCCGGAAACCATCATCGCAAAGGTCGAAGTCAGCGTCAGTGATGCGACCGCCCAGCCAAGTTCAATATTACTGAGCTCAAATTCCGGCCCAATGAAGGTAACCACACCCGAAATAACTGAAGCATCGAAACCCATCAGGAAACCGCCGAGAGCAACGATAAGCGCAACCCTCATGGTGTAAAGCATGTTCGTATTCAAATCAATTTCCTTTTTCTGGATTATTTAGGGTTGACGGTGAATTCAGCCCGTAATTCCGCTTTGGAACTACCGCCAATCCAAACGTGAAAATCTCCGGGTTCGTTTATCAGCTTCATGTCCCTTCCATAAAACGCGATATCATCCGGTCCAATCACAAATTCAACGGTCCGGCTCTCACCCGGTTTCAGCCTCAATCGCTGAAAGCCTTTGAGTTCTTTCACCGGCCGGGTCACATTCCCGACCAGGTCCCGGACGTAAAGCTGAACGATCTCGTCGGCTTCGACATCGCCCGTGTTACTAACAACCGCTTTCACGGTGACGGACTCATCCAGGGCCAGGCTGTTGCTGCTGAGTCCAATTTCGGAATAAGAAAATTCTGTGTAGGAAAGACCGTAGCCAAACACATATTGCGGTGTAAAACCCGCATCCAGGTGGCTTGATACAAAACCGGATGAGGATTGCGGCATCCGTACAGGAATGTCATCGATGTGCGTGAACGTTTCAGCCGTTGCCGGTTTGCCGCCCTGCTTGTGCGCGTAGTAGATCGGAACCTGCCCGACCATCCTGGGAAACGTGACGGGCAGTTTGCCGGAGGGTGATTCGACTCCGAACAAAATGTCAGCGATAGCCGGACCCGCCATGGTTCCCGGGTGCCATGCGAACAGAAGGGCATCAACGTAATCGAGTACATTCCCCAGCGTGAGTGGGCGACCGGCCATAACAACAGCTATCACCGGCTTGCCTGTCCCGTGCAGCAGCCGAACCAGGTCTGCCTGGTTTCCGGGCAAGTCAATATTCGCGCGCGAATGTGCCTCGCCGGACAAGATCGCTTCTTCTCCCAGGAATACGACCACTGCATCTGAGTTCTCAGCGGCCTTCACAGCCCCGGCAAAAGCATCTGTCGCCCTGCTGCGCGTGGTCTCCATCGCGCGTACGTGGTTGATGGTGAATTGGTCACCGGCCCGTTCCCGAAGCACCTGCAAAGGCGTTTGGCTGATAGCCGGGTCGCCATCAAAAATCCATGTGCCCAGCTGTTCATAGGCGTCATCCGCCATCGGCCCTATCACGGCCAGTGAGCGCAGATTTTCTTTCACCAAAGGGAGCGCATTTTCCCTGTTTTCCAGCAGCACCATACTCTGCAGCGCTGCCTTCCTGGCAATCTCCAGGTGGTCCTCGTTCGAAACGGCAGGGAGTGCACGTGGGTCTGTATACGGTTGTTCAAACAGGCCGAGCTGGAATTTGAGCTGCAGTATGCCGGCAACCATCTCGTCTATCTGCTGCATACTGATCTGGCCTTCTTCAAGCAGGGCCGCCAGGTGGTCAGCATAGGTTGTGGTGGCCATTTCCATGTTCACACCGGCCTTGAGGGCCTCCAGGGCTGAGCCTTTGTCATCGGCGGTGAAGCCGTGCACAGATAACTGTTCAATCGACGCCCAGTCACTCACGACAAAACCTTCAAAGCCCCACTCCCGGCGCAACACCTGCCTCATCAGAAACGGGTTGCCTGTTGCGGGTACCCCGTTCAGGTCACTGAACGACGCCATGATGGTGGCTACGCCGGATTCGACCGCGGCCTTGAACGGGGGCAGATAAACATTCCGTAATTCGTTTTCCGGAATATTCACCGTGTTGTAATCCCGTCCGCTTTCACTCGCGCCGTAGCCGGCAAAGTGCTTGGCGCAGGCAGCAATCGTGCCGGTAGCTGCCAGGTTATCGCCCTGGAAGCCTTCCACCATCGCTACACCCAGGACACTTGCCAGGAAAGGGTCTTCTCCAAGGCTTTCGGCAATTCGCCCCCAGCGAGGATCGCGTGTGACATCGATCATCGGGGCAAAAGTCCAATTTATCCCGGATGCCGCCGCCTCCAGCGCAGAAATACGGGCGCCTTCACGAACCAGGTCGGGATTCCACGTAGCAGCCTGGCCCAGGGGAATAGGCAGCACTGTCTTGAAGCCGTGGATCACATCCCGCCCCATCAACAGCGGTATGCCGAGCCGGCTTTCCTCAACCACGATACGCTGCAGCTGGTTGACCGTTTCAACATTTACTTCATTGAGGATCGAACCGATGGCGCCTTGCTTCAGTGCAGCACGGAGATCTTCGGGAACAGGACTTCCCGGTGCATTTACCTGTGTCATCTGTCCAATTTTTTCTGCCAGCGTCATCTGCTCCAGGATGTCATCCACCTGTGTCTGGAACGAGTCAGTTGAAGCGGCATTGTCTAAGGCAAAAACATCAGCAGTCATAAGAAAAACCAAAACCCCTGCCGCCAGGATGAGGCGAACCAGATGCGGACTCACTTTTTACAGTCCGTAGTAGAACCACGTCGCACAAACTCCGGATCAAAACGGTTCTGGACCTGGATATTTTTTTCGCCGTAGACATCTTTCAAAACACAGCGTGCAGCCATCTGCCCCATCTCGTTAATCGGGTAATTTACAGTCGAAAGCTGCGGGTGCATATAGCGGGTAAAAAACACGTTATCGAAACCAGTAACCGACAGGTCATCCGGAATAACCAATCCATTTTTTCTGGCAATTGCAATCGCACCCGCCGCCATTTCATCGTTTGCGCATACAAGCGCCGTAAAGGCAGACTCTTCTGCCAGCAGTAATTTCATTGCCTGCCTGCCACTGGCTTCCTCGTAATTTCCTTCCGCCAACAGTTTCGGGTTGAACTCAATGCCATACTCCGCCAGGGCCTGCTTGAAACCTACAAGGCGTTCCTTGGCATCACTCTTCCACAACGGACCTGCGAGATAAGCCAGCTTTCGATGCCCGAGTTCGATCACTGCCCTGGTTGCGAGATAACTGCCATACCTGTTATCAATGCTGATACAGCTATTCGTCAATTGATGAATATCGCGGCCCATGACGACAATCGGAATCGGGCCCTCGCTTAATTGAACCAGGTACTCATCCGTCACCGCATAAACATGAAGTATCAAGGCATCGCATTTCCGTGACGCGAGGAATTCAATGCTCTCCTTTTCCTTTTCTTCATCACTGTGGCCCGCCGTGATGATTACGTGCTTGCCCTGTGCACGCAGTTCTTCTTCGATATTACTCAACATGACTCCGAAAAACGGGCCATGTAATTCAGGTACGAGAACCCCGACGGAATTGGAGCGGTTAGAGGCAAGAGATTGGGCAATTGAATTGGGGCGATAGCCTAGCTGGTCCATCGCCAACTCGACTTTTTTTCGAGTGTTTGGCCTGACAATGCCACTGTCGTTCATGACCCTGGAAACCGTCGCTAGCGACACACCTGCAAGTTTTGCTACTTCGTATATTGTCGCCATGTCTTAGCCATAATGTAAGCGGTTACATTATGGCCTGACCCGCATGGTTTTTCAATATAATTAATTATTTAGCCGCTTTACAGTACTGTTCAACGTATGACTGGTGACCCGGTAGTTGGGCAACGGTCTTGTCTACGTTGCCCTTGATTCCCTGCATAAATCGGGTCAGCTCATCATCGTCCATCACGTCGGCGACAGGGTGGTATTGCTCCGGCATCAATCCCTGGCCCAGCATGACCTGAATCCACGAGTTTTCGCCGAACAACTCGTTGGGAATCTTGAACACCCTGGCTGTTTCCCTGAACAGGTCAATCCGGTGGGCCAGCGAGTCCGGCACCGACATGGAGCGACAGTGTCGCCAGAACTGACTGTCCTGACGGTTGGTGACCTTGTAATGACAGATGATGAAATCGCGAATATTTTCAATCTCAACGTTACACTGTTTGTTGTATTCGACCACGTCCGACGGCTTGATACCGGTCGTCGGGAATAACTGCATCAGACGCAAAATCCCCCTCTGAATCAGGTGGATACTGGTGGACTCCAGCGGCTCCAGAAATCCGCTCGCAAGGCCCAGCGCGACCACGTTTTTGTTCCAGTTTTTCAAGCGACGACCGGTACGGAACTTGATCTGTAGCGGCTTGGTCAGACGGCCACCGGAAATATTTCTCAATAGTGTCGCTTTTGCGTCATCATCCGAGACGTAGCGACTGCAATAGACCATGCCGTTACCGACCCGGTTCTGAAGTGGAATGCGCCATTGCCAGCCAAACTCATGGGCAATCGAACGGGTATAGGGGATGGCCTCAATAAGGGATTCGGTTTGCACGGCCACCGCGCTGTCACAGGGTAGCCAATGAGACCAGTCTTCGTAGCCGGTATGCAGGGTCTGTTCTATCAGCAATCCACGGAAGCCGGTGCAGTCTATGAACAAGTCACCCTCAACCACCTGACCGGAATCCAGCGTGAGTGATTTAATAAAGCCGTCCTCGGGCCGTGTGTTCACCTGGACGATCTTGCCTTCGACCCGTTTGACCCCAAAACCTTCGCTGAATTTCCTCAGAAATTTCGCATAAAGTGTGGCGTTGATGTGATACGCATAGTTGAGCCCGCCTTTGGGCAGGTGCGCAAATTTGTTCTGCTCGGCAGCTTTCAGCTCCAGGCAGTAGTCCCCGTAATCCACCCTGGATCCGCGCTCACGGTCTTTCAACCAAAAATGCTGAAACCCTGCTGCCCAGTGATCATGGCCGGTGTCACCGAACGAATGGATGTAGTTTTCACCCACGTCGCGCCAACCTTCAAAAGCGATGCCGAGCTTGAATGTGCCCTGGGTCGCCGCCATGAACTCCTGCTCTTTGATATCGAGCAGGCGGTGGAAAGTAACCAGCGGGGGAATGGTTGCTTCACCCACGCCAATCGTTCCGATTTGATCGGATTCAACCAGGGTGATATCCAGCACCTTACCCAGGATCTTGGAGATGGTTGCTGCCGCCATCCATCCTGCTGTACCACCACCGGCGATAACCACTTTTTTGATTCTGTTATCCACTTTTACCTCGTTGCTTGACTGCTGTCGCATTTAACGATTGAGATTCTTCAATAACTTCGCTCGGAGTTTCCGTGCGGTCATTTCATTGATCGGCGCAAGCACACCCCTGCGATCTTCCGGGATGTGCTCGACTGCTTGTTCGTCGAAATCGAAGACATAGTAATTAAAAATGTCCTGCCAGGCTTTGCGCTGAGCGGATGGCAGGTCACGCAAGCTAAGCAATGCATGTTCCAGCACGTTAACCGGCGTATCCATGTATGCCGGTGACTGCCGCCACCAATAGTTGATCAGTATGTTCAATCCGTCCAGTGCTTCTACATGGTGCCACCACATGCTGGGTATGAACAGGGCATCGCCGGGCTCCATCTCCGCCACCAGAGCATGCTGTAGAGCATCGCGGAATTTTGGGAATTTCTCAAAATCCGGCTTCTCAAAATCGACCATGCTGATGGCCTGGCCGGCAGGCGTAAAATCCAGTGGCCCAACATAAAGATTCTTCAGCTCAGCCGGAGGAAACAGGGTAAATCTACGCCGCCCCGCGGCACAGCAGGCCACATTGTCGGGTACATCGTAGTGCGCTGCCACCCGGGTACGGTTGCCCATCCAGATGCTGGCCAGGGGATCGATTGAGCCAAACCCGAGGTCATTTTCATCCCTTAGTCCGGGAAGGCAGTCATCGACCGTGGTGGACCCAACATAAACAGATGGCGGCCGCGGGTCATTAAAATGCTGCCGGAGCCTGTCCAACACGGAATCGAACTTCATGACCACCGGTTGATAATTGAAACCGTTGAGTTCGTCGTCGTAATAAACCCTGCCCCCGGCCTGCGGATCACCAATGAATGCCCCGACGTTCTCATTGTTACTGAAACGGCGAAGGTAACGATCAACGTCCTGCGCCGACTTTTTTGCAGCCTGCACCAATGGCCAGTCCGCAACCAGGTCCTTCAACAGCAAGGGCTCGTCTGACCGAAGAACTTCTTCAGGCAAACGATCCGGCCTGAGGCCGGTAACCTGCCGAACTGTTTTTTCAATCGTTAACACAAACGGTCAGATTCCCAGCGACCGGTTTTTCCTGTCAACCAGGTCAGGAATATTGGATTGAGAGGCCATCACCATGTAGACCGCCTCCAGGTAACCTTTGTTATTCAGGATCACCAGGTCATCCCCGGTCAATCCAGCCAGTGAATCTTCATTAATCGTATAGAACCCGGACATACGGTGTTCGGAACCATCGTTGAGCTCAACATCCAGCACGAAGGATTCGAGCAGATCCATCCCCAGCATCATGTCGATAAAGAGCTGGTTGCGCTCAAGCCCCTGGTGAACGAGATTCAGGATCGAATTAACCCTCTCCAGGTAATCAGTGTTACCGCCATGTTCCAGGAACACCCGGTCACCCTCGGTGGTGCTGACCCGGGGGCTGTCCACGTTGACCGAAATGACCAACTCCGTTTTCGGCACCCCACCCTCAGTAGTGTCCTGGTATCCGATAAGGAATGGTTGCCGCATGATACTCAGCGGTATGTACCCGGCTTCCCATCCGTCCTCGTTAAGAAACAGATTCTCGCCGAGCTCGAATCCCAGCAGGGCGACCGCCTGGAACTGGCCGGTTTCAGAATTTTTCGTAAAAACAATCGGGTAATGCCGCTGAAGATTGCGGAATTCGTGCGGGAAGGTCGGTGTATACCACAGGTTATCCCCATACTCAGCTGAGCGAGTCGTGATCACCCGGAGGTCCTTGTGGTCAAGATTATTCAATAATTCAATTTTTGCCATGATGATTTCTGCCATTCACTAAATGTTGATGTGCCTTAAGTTATATCTTCGGTAATCCATGCTTATTGATATGCTGGACCAGCTCCCGATTGGGCGGTAAGCCACCCAGGAATTTGCCTGTTATATTTTGTGTTTCCTGAAAAGCCCTTCTGGCCTTATCAGCGTCGCCCGGCTGTCCGGAATTGGTCGGTTCCTGCCTGAACCCCATGCCGTAAAGCACGTACTGGTAACTGGCGGAAGGGAAAATCTCCTCGATTTCATAGAAATCCCTGCGCGAAGGCGGCCTGTATCGCCACAGTGCCATCAACTCCTGCAGGCGTGCAGGCACCGTTTCCGTCTGCCGGTTATCCAGCCAAAAGTCAGAGTCAGTTCTTCGGCTCAATAGGTAGTGCAGCTTCAGGAACTCAATGGTGCGGTCCCAACGATAGCGAAAACGTTCATTGAAGCGACGCGAAACGATTTCCATCACGTCCCGGGTCGCCGGCATCTCATCCCGGATCATGGCTGCAGACAACTCGATCAGGGCCAGGGCTGACGCCTCCAGGGGTTCGATGAAACCCGCTGAGATGCCGACAGCTACACAATTTCGGTGCCAGAAAGTCTCGCGGTGGCCAGGGTTAAGCGAGATCTTTCGCGCTGTACCACTTACATCGCCACCACTGCTATCAACGTAAGCTCTGAGTGCGATTTCTGCGCGTTCATCATTTGTATGTGCACTGGAATAGACATGGCCCACACCACGCCGGGTAGGCAGGCCAATATCCCATATCCAGCCGGCTTCCTGCGCGGTGGATATAGTGTTGGATTCCAGCGGGGCATTCTCATCCCGGTACGGAACCTGCAAGGCCAGTGCTGTATCGCAAAACAGCGTGTCTTTTCGGCTGACAAAGGGAATTCCGTAGTGGCCTCCCAGCAGTAACGAAGCAAATCCTGTGCAATCGATAAAAAGATCACCGCCGATTTCTCCATGGGATGCCGTGGCCAGGGAGGCAATATCACCGTTGTCTGCAGGATTCACACCTGTTACATGATCAAGAATGTGAACAACGCCCAGGTTTTTAGTACAGAATTTCTGCAGAAAAACCCCGAATTTCCCGGCATCGAGGTGATAGGCATAGTTGGCGACCGCGGCCCATTCGGGGGTGGCTTTCTGCTTGGGTGCCTTTCCGGCCTCACACAAGGCAGGTTGATAGCTGACCGCTTCCGCAAAGGGCTTTTCCGGCTGCTGGGATTGCCATTGTGAAGCAAGATTGAATTCGCCATAACCCATCGGCAGAGAAAACGGGTGATAGTAGACATCATCATCAGCACCCGTCACCCAACGCTCAAAGCGGGACGCCTGCTTGAACGATACGTCGCACTCCCTGATGAAATCCGTCTCGGAAATACCCATGTCACTCAGGCTGTCGCGCATGGAGGGCCAGGTTCCTTCACCAACGCCGATGGGATTAACGTCCGGCGATTCAACCAGGGTCACCTGCAGGGCATCCGGAGAGCCTGCTTGCCTGGCCGACGCCAGGATACCCGCGGTCAGCCAGCCGGCGGAGCCTCCACCGACGATGACAATACGCTTGATCCGCTTACTCAAAGCTATCCACCTTCAACCATCTACTTGAAGTCGACAAAAATGTTGGCCGTAAGCCTGCCCGTTGCCGGGTTCGGGTCAATATCGACTGCAGGATCAACCAGGCCGGAGTGCAACAGGCACCCCGGGTAGGCAACGAGGCGGTTGGGTCTGTATTCAATTTGTTCATACAACTCGAAATGCTCATTGCTGGCGTTGATGTACTTTTGAGGTGGCTGACCATGAGCCTGAGTAAAAACCCGGCTGGATTCAAAGAACTCGTCACGCCTGTTTTCAAGGATTTTTTCGAACCCGGTTGGCTTGTGCCTGAACAGCCCAGTATCGCAGAAACTGCCATCATTCAGGTAGTGCAATACCGCAAGGTAATGCGGGCCATTGCTGTCGAAATGTGGGACACACTGGGCCGGAGTCAGCTCATCTTCGGGGCATGAAATCAGCGAATAAACCGTATTTACCGGTTTCATATCCAGGCTGGACGGTACGGAAAAGACCTGGAACAGCAGGCGGTAGATATTATTCAATACCGGAACAAAATAACTACGTGGGAGCTTGCCCCTGATCCCCGGGTACGCTGAAGTACTGTCAGGGCCATAGTCAACCGCCCGGCCAGCGTATTCGATCAAATCTGCTGTGTCGGTTGCGAAATCATCAATGATAATGACCGGTGTACTTTCATGCCCGACATTGATCACATTCAATGATGCATTGGGGTTGACCTGAATGACTGGTTCCGACATCGCTTTACTATACTCGCCTGATGTGAAAAAGCCGCTGAAACCAGCGGCTTTTTCAACTAGCACATCAAACGCTGATCAGAAGACCCAGCGTGCACCGACTCCGTATCTGCGCCCCGTCTGGGTAACGTAGTTGGTCATCAGGTCATTACGTCCAACCGTACGCTGATATTCGTCTGTCAGGTTGAAACCCTCGGCAAAAAGGGTGAGGCCATTCTCAAACGAGTAGCTCACGATTCCATCCAACTGGCCATAGGATTGCACGTACAGGGGGTTGGCCTGGCCACCCGCATCAAACCTGGCGGTCAGGAAATCATCCCGCCAGTTATACGCTGCCCTCACCAGCCAGTTGTATTTCTCGAAGAACACAACCGCATTGGCTGAATCACTCAGGCCCTCAATGGCGAACTGGTTATTGAGCTCCAGGTTGTTGTACTTGGTGTTTGAATTGACTTTCGTATAGTTGGCAATAACACCGAAACCACTGTCGCCGAACATATGCTGGAGTGCGAACTCCCAGCCGTCGATCTTGGCGGTATCCTGGTTAGCAGGAATCAGGATATCGAAAGTCGATGCGGGGTCAGAACCCTGGCGGCCATCGATCGTGCCAGTAAGAAAACCGTTCGCGCCGACACCGGTCACCGTCACGGCCGGGTCATCGGCATGGTTCTGGAAGATATACTCGCGAATGGCCTGCGGATCGGTGGATCCGAGCGCCGCAACCGCTTCGGCATACCACTCGCCCTGTCCAGGGTGTGGCAGATCAAACGGCGTTTGGGTGACCTGCGTGGTGCCGACGTAGTTGTCCACCTTCTTGTGGAAGTAACCTACGGATGCGTAACTGCCTTCACCGTAATACCATTCTGCTGAAAAATCGATATTCTTCGATTCCAGCGGTTTCAAACCAGGGTCACCCTGATTGCCTTGTCCACCATCGATTCTGACCAGGCTGTTCAGAGTCTGCCCGCCCTGGATGTCTCCCCAGCCCGGCCGGCCAATGGTGTGGCTGTAGCTGGTCCGAAGAATGAGGTTGTCGACCACTTCGATATTGAAATCGAAATTTGGCAGCAAGTAATTGTAATCGCCTTTCAAGTTGGTGAAATCCGGATCAGCGAAGACTACATTGTATTCGTTTGTGCCCGCCCATTGAATTTTCGTGGCAATCGGTACAAGTGCGCTCGAGTCTACCTTGGTTTTTTCATACCGCACGCCTGCCCGGAAATTTGACGGCATACTTCCAATATCAAAAGTCCAGTGATATTGCACGTAGGCACTATTGGTCTTCTCTTCGGTCCGCCGGTCTGTCGTATAGTCCGGTGAAGCCAACATGGACTGACCACGAGCGGCTTCAGCTAATGCAGCCACCTGGGCAAAATCCCACAAGAACATCTGCTGAAACTGAGCCGGGTTATTGCTGCCCGAAATGTTATCAAACTGATCGGGCAGGTTGATAACGGACCAGACGTCATCCGGATAATCTTCAGGTGATCCATTGCCACCCCAGTCGTCATACTGAACATTGGAGAAAGCAGAGCGGTTGTTTACCTTGGTGTGGGTATAACCGAAATCCAGGCTCATCGTATCGTTGATGTCGAAATAACCGCCCAAATTCAGCTGATCAATTTTCGACTTCATGTAGCTGTTTCTGAAGCTGGCGCCACCGGTCAGCATCTCGCTCGGCTCCAATTGACCGTTCGGGGTCGCCATTCTCAGAACAGGGAAGTCCTGCGAGAAATCAACGGCGGTAGTGCCGCGATAGAAGCCAACTCCACCAAGAACGGAATTCGTTCCGTAGGGGCTATTATTTTTCGACTCGGCCGTAGAGTGATGGTAATCCAGGTCGAAGGTCAGTCCGTCCCGGGCGATCCACTCGAGATTAAAACCAAGAGAGTTGTTAGTCGTCTTGACTCCGTACTGTCCACCGCCAGAACCAACGTCCGTTGGGTAACCGTCATAGGTTTCTTCATAATCAAGCGGAGCAGCAACAGGGCCATCAGTCCACGAGCTCAGGGAAGGACCGAAGTTGAACCAGGCTGAAAGGTCATTGCGCTTGGTATCTACTTTGAGCTGGGAGTATGTGTAGTCCAGGGTTGCCGTCAGGCTATCAACCGGCCGCCATTGCAGCACCAACTGGCCGTTGGTTCTCTTACGCTGGCCCTGGTTAACGCCGTAAAGGATATTCTGGGGAACCGAATAAGTATCGTCCGCATCAGGCCGGTTGATAATGTCTTCCGAACCGGGGGTGCCGGGCTGGGGAATGGTGCCCCAGTCATTTGTGTCACCTTTGAAGGAACGCCAGCCACTGGTCGTGCCGGCCTGGTTGTAACCGTATTTCCGGTCCTGGTAGACACCCGATATCGCGACACCAAAAGTACCGTCAGCGAACGTATCCGCGTAAATGCCTGAAAACTCGGGAGTCCAACTGCTGTGAAAGGCAGACTTGTCGGTCACCGCTTTGGCACCGAGACTCAACACTCTGTCGTTCATATCCAGCGGACGTGCTGTCCTGATGTTCACAGTCGCACCGATGCCACCCGTCGGAATGTTGGCCATGCTGGTTTTATATACGTCTACACCGGCAACGGATTCAGCCGCCAGGTTGGAGAAATCATAGGCACGTGATACCGAGGCACCTGTGTCCAGAATTGAAGAAGCCGGCATCTGGCGGCCATTCAGCAGCACCAGGTTGTAGTCGGGACCGATACCACGAACGGTAATTCTCTGACCTTCGCCCTGGGCTCCGCCTGGAGCTCCGCGATCAATCGACACACCGGTAATGCGTGACAATGCTTCGGCAAGGTTTGTATCAGGGAATTTACCGATGTCTTCAGCGGTGAGGGCGTCTACCACACCATCAGAGTCCCGCTTGATTTCAGCGGAGTCGATCAGGCTGCGGCGAACGCCGGTGACCATCACTTCTTCCATCATGCCTGCATCGTCGTATTCTGAATCTTGTGCGACGGCCGGGGTAATGCCAACTGCACCCAGCGCCAAAGCGATGCTGCTGGACAGGGGGTTCAGTCTTGGTGTGCGATTAATCAATGTCTTGTGCCTCTCTTAAAGTCTCTAGAATTCATCGGTGCGGTCTAATTATGTAAGCGCTTACAGAGATTGCAATGTAAGCGCTTACTTTAATTTATCCCAGTAGTGTTGCCAGAGTCAACTTTTATTTGATTTCAGGACCCAGGGGTAAGTAATAGGTTCTTCACCGGTTATCCGGTGGTTTCATCAGAGCTTTGCCCCTTAGTATGAAAGCGCTTACACTTTCATACCTATTATTATGGAATTAGACATGCGCCCGTTTCTACTTTTTGTTCTGCTCTGCATCCCAACCTTATCGCACGCAGATCAGCACGGGACAGCCCGCCTCAGTGTCCAGGAATATTACGATAAAGTGTCTGCCGCCTGGCTCGGACAAATCGTCGGAAACATTTATGGCCTCAGCTACGAATTCCAGTTTCTTGACCAACCGGGGCCCGACCGTTTCCCGTACGGCTTTGGCGCTTCGTTGGAGCGGGTTCAGAAAGTCGATGGTGCTTTCTCAGACGACGACACTGACATTGAGTACATGTATTTGCTGCAAATGGAGCAGTACGGCATCGAGCCCACCTATCGACAGCTGGCCGCAGCATGGAAACACCATGTACGAGACAAAGTCTGGGTAGCTAACCGGTCGGCGCTGACCCTGATGCACGCGGGTTACAGCCCTCCCGCAACCGGCAGCAAGACCTTCAATCCGAACTGGTTCCAGATAGACCCCCAACTTGTAAACGAGATCTGGGCCGTTACCGCCCCGGGCATGCAGGACTATGCAACCGCAAAATCGGCCTGGGCGGCCAGGATCACCAATGACGATTTCGGAATCGAGCCTACCATCCACTATGCGGCCATGTATTCTGCCGCTTTTTTTGAAAGCGACATTAGAAAGCTGATCGATATCGGTACCGCCGCCCTTCCCGCGGGTAGCCGCTTCGCAACAGCGGTGGAGCATATGAAACGCCTCCACTTGCGCTACCCGCACGATTGGCACAAAGCCCGACAGGAAATGGCCGATCACTATTATGGAACATTCGATTACAACCAGGGAGCCTGGGCCGCAGTGGATGCCATTCTGAATGGCGCTGCAGGTATCCTCGCCCTGCTTTATGGCGAAGGTGATTTTCAGCGCACGCTGGATATGGCCAGCGGTCTCGGGTTCGATGCTGACAACCAGGCCGCAACCATGAGTGGCTTGTTAGGTATCGTGAATGGCACTGCAGGCATCCCTGTCGACCTGCTCTATCCGCTGGGCAATGATGCATGGGACCACCCGTTCAATGACCGCTACATCAATGTCAGTCGTCATGACCTGCCTGATGCATCAATCCGGGACATGGCCCGGCGCACCGCTGAACAAGGCGAAAAAATTATTCTGGCCAACGGCGGGCGAATCGTAACGGAAGACGGCACCGACTACTACGAGATCAACACGGGCGCGAAATTTAAGCCCCCGTTCGAAATGGTGACTGCACCTGCACTGGTAGCCGAAAAAGGCCGCGCATTCACATTCCAGTACTATTATGGCGAGGATGCCGGGACAGTATCTTATGAATTGGCCGAAGGCAGTCTGCCGGATGGCCTGGAACTCAGGAAAAACATGATTCAGGGCATACCCTCCGAGACCGGGCGGTTCGATGCAAAAATCGAGGTGACCTCTGAGCGCGGCACCCGGCAGGGCAGCTTCACCATTAACGTATATGGAGAAAACCTGGCCAGAACTGCGGATCACATCATTCACAATGAATCGCCGTCAAAAGACAACATCGAGTTGATTCGCGACGGCGAAACTCGCGGTGAGACCTATTACAACCGGGCGCCGGATAAAAATCCCAGGATCAATTACTACGGCTTCCACTGGGACAGTCCACAGACCCTCTCGACCGTGGTTTTCAATCCCGGTCTGCCGGAAGAATGGGGCGGGTGGTTTACATCGCTCGAAGTTCAATACAAAGATCAGGACGGCCGTTGGAAAACTGCAACAATCCTTTCATTAAACCCCGTTATGAGTTTTGAAAACACGCAGTGGTTAAAAGGGGCTTACATCGACCATACGTTTTCGATCGAGCCGGTCACCACCCGGGCTATACGCATCATCGGGGATGCGGGTGGAATAGAACAGGATGCACGTAACGGCGGAGAAAGACGTTTCTATTCCGCGATCAACGAGTTATCTGTTTACGCTGAATGATTTGTTCCGCGTTCGGCGCATGGATCCAGATCGGGTTGGATAGTTCTTCTACGTATAACCCCTTGACCAATTCATCGTTCTGTAAACGAGCGTCCTCCCAGTCGTGCCAGCTAAAACCGAGGGTGTCAGACCAGTAAACCCAGTCCCAGTTGATGTAACTGATTGCCTTGATCTCGGGGTGCTTCCTCACCATTTCAAAAAAAGGCCTGAACCACGCATCCCAGCTTTCCCGGCCTTTGTTGACACCCACGTAGCGTGGCGTAGCCTCACCAATCATGACCGGCTTGCGATGCTCTGCCGCAAGGCTAAAAAACTCATCCAGCCAGGGATTGGTTAACTCCTCTGGCGAAAACGTATCCACGCCCCACCAGTCGACAAACCCGTCGCCCGGGTAGTAAGCCATCAATTCGCCAAAGTCGATAAATCCGGCCGATCCGCCTGCCGCACACCAAACCGTCGCTACTTCATCGAGACCCGCCTCGCGCATCTTTTCGGTGATGTACCTGAATGCTGACACGTAGCCTTCCGGCGTGTAGCCGTTCCAACTCCCTTCAAACTCGTAACCGATTCGTACCCAGGCCGGTACATCGAAATCCTGGAGGGCTGCGATGAAGGCGTCAATGGCGGCATCGTATGCGCCTTGTGCCGCCGCGCCGGCATCGCCACTGCCGTCATCCTGCCCGCTGACCATGTTCACTCCAATCTGCAGGGTCGTTTGCTGGCCGGCCAGGCTGTCCAGAGACGCCTGCACCCTCTCCTGCCATTCGCGCACGCTGTCAGCTCCCCCGGTCAGAGAGATATAGGTCATCTGCATCATAGGCCGGTGCGCGGGATCAAAAAGCGCTGAGTACTCCAGGTAGCTACCGGGGTCCTGGCCGGCTCCGTGCACAATTCCCGTTGCTGGCTCAAGCAGCGCAGCAAAATCTACTCTTGGAGCGTATTCATTTTCGAACCCGGCTTGCCCGGAGCCAAAAGCATTGCCTGCAACCAGGCTCAACAGCAATCCATATAAGCACTTACGCATAACACAACGCACCTCAATTCACCTTTCCTGTTAACAAAGATCGAGAACACGACTCATATGTTCCTGGAAGCGCAACGTGGTGCTCCAGGGCATGATGCGGTTCTGTTGCCTGCCGGCGAGGATATCGTCATTCGCGGCGGTTGTTTCAAAATTAAAACCCAGGCTTTTACGGTCATCCCGGAACCTGTCTATACAATCGTCCAGGTGATACAGGTGACACTCATGAGCGTGCCAGAAATCGGGAATCGCAATATAACCTTCCTCACCGATAATATAGGCCCAGTTTTGTAGTTTGCTGCGAAAGGAGGTGGCCAGTGTAGCGCTGAATCCAGTGTCATTATCACCATAGTTGAACAGCATCTGAACGTCATCCTCGACACCATTGGGCGCCTTGCGGGCGACCACTTTTATCTCATCTGGATCTTTCTGCAGGAATAGCCAGGCGATGGCCACCGGGTAAATACCCATCTCCAGCAGACAACCGCCTCCCAGTGCTGCGTTGTACTCGCGACGGTTTGGATCGTAAGGCAATTGCGGATACCCGAAATCCGCCTTGACCTGCCGTACCCGCCCAATGCGCCCCTGCTCGACCCATTCCAGCGCTTTCCTGATGGCTGGCAGGAAATAGGTCCACATGGCCTCCATGACAAACAGGGAGGATGAATCGGCCAGCTCGAACAACTTTTGGCTGTCCGTTGTGCCAACCGTGAAGGGTTTTTCGCACAAAACGTGCTTTTGCGCAGCCAGCGCATCAACCATATTTTGAAAATGCAGGGTATGTGGCGTTGCGATATAGACCGCATCGACATCCGGATCGTCCAACAGGCCGGCATAGCTGGAATAAGCGCGCGGGATTTCATATTGCTCTGCAAACTCATCGGCTGAAGCCTGGCTTCTTGAAGCGATGGCAATCACCTCACCGTTATGGACAAAATTAAAATCACTGACAAACTGATGTGTGATTCTGCCCGTACTGACAATCCCCCAACGTACTTTTTCAGCACTATGCCCGCTCATTTTCAGCTCACTCCAATCGTTGGTTTTTTACGTACTTCATAATATTCAGAAACGTATCTACCCAATAAACATCACCGTTATCGGCCAGATACTGCAACAGTTCCTCATGCGCCCGGATCGATACCGCCAGATGATCGCCGCCAACGCCATGAAAAGTGAAGTTTGCCATCGTGCCTTTTTCCGCGGCTTCCCTGGCAATGGCAATCAACTGATCACCGGAAACATCTCTCGGCGTCGCGACGCTGACAAGATATGGATCAAGCGTGCTCATATCCGGCGTAACAGCCCCGGCGCCTGCTTTGGCCGCAACAAACAACGGCCGGATAGCGTCGATGTAATATTCACCGGAAGCATAAAGATCGCTACAAGGCGTGGTAAACGTACGTTCCATTTGTCCATCAATCGCGTACAGCATGGTGTTGGCCAGAACGATTTCTTCAATCAGTTGGTCCAGACTGATCTGGTCCAGGTCATGCCAGGGCTTCACCCACTCCCGGCCTGGCTGCGAGGCTGAGCATGGGTGGTATAAGGTGTGGTTTCCGAGTTCGTGTCCCTGGCTGGCGGCCAATCTCCAGTCATCCAGGCGCAAACGGGTGGCGTCACTTGCCAGCGTCATGTAAAAACTGCCTTTCAGTCCGTGCCTGTTCAAAGCCGGTATCGCGTTATCCAATTGCGAATCGAGTGCGTCATCATAGGCCAGGCTGATCGCCGCACGGGCACCGCCAGGCCATTCAAAATGATCAGCCTCCTGCGCAACAACAGACGTTGTGGCCAAAACAAGGCACATCACCGCCAAAAATTTCTGCGTTATATCCAGCATTTTTTCACCCGTGTTCTTCCACTTGCTGATTGCGTCGTGACAGAATCGCTTCCAGTTCTTCCAGCGATTTACCCTTGGTCTCCGGCAAAAACCATCCCAACAGTATCAATGCGACCAGGCCAAGGCCCGAGTATATGAAAAAGATCGTCGCATTTCCCAGGTTGGCCAGTTCCCACGGAAACACGAACTGCACAAGAAAGCTGGAAATGGCATTGAAAAACCCAACCAGGGCCATCGCGGGCCCGCGTGCGCGATTGGGAAAAATTTCCGACAGCAGGCACCAGTAGACCGGCCCAAGAGAGATTGCGAATGACGCCACGAACCCAAGAATTCCGATCAGCACAAGTACGGGGTTGATATCAATCGCGGCCTGGGTCAATTCCGCGGAGTGTTTTTGCATGGCCTGGTCGCCCAGCGCAACACGCAGGTTGTTTTTGAAGGCCAGGTCATTCGAAAACTTCACTCCAACCACAGGCTGTAACGCCTGCCGGTCGATATCAGCAGACAACTGCGGAACGGCAGCTTCAGGCAGCTCATAACTGGCTGCCTGGAAACCGTAGCCGGCAATAGCCGTACTGATGATCACACCCACCAGGCCAATCATCAACAGCGGTTTGCGACCCAGCCGGTCAATCAGAAACATCGCAATAATGGTGAACACTACGTTGATGACACCGATCATCGTAGCCTGCGCGAAGGCCGCATTGGTTCCCACCCCGCTTTGTTCAAAAATGGTGGGGGCATAAAAGTAGATTGCGTTGATACCCGTTACCTGTTGGGCAATGGCTGCGATCAGGCCAATGATCATCGGAAGCCGCATCGACGGCAGAACGACTTCTTTCATGCGCGCGAAGAACTTCTCTTTCACATCACTCAGGCTGGCCACAATTTCATCCAGATCAGCCTGGATACGCTCAGGTGGCTTCAGCAGGGCCAGAACCTCGCGCGCGTTCTCCAACCGGCCTTTCATCACCAGCCAGCGCGGGCTCTCAGGAATCCTGAACAGGAAGAAAAGCCAGAGGGCAGCAGGAATGGCCTCGATGCCCAGCATCCAGCGCCAGGCATGTCGGTCAATGCCCAGAGACTGTACCCAGGACGCATCGGATTGGCTGACGAGCAGTACAAAGTAGTTTGCGAAATAGGCAACAGAAAAGCCCAACACGATATTCAATTGAGCGACCGTAACCAGCATCCCCCGTTTTTCACGCGGGGCGATCTCGCCAATGTACATCGGCGCTACACCCAGCGAAGCAAAAGCCAGGCCCCCAATAAAGCGTGCGAGAACCAGCACCCAGTAATTTGGTGCAAAGGCTGAGGCTATAGCTGAGACGGTAAAAAGCAATGCGAGGAAGAGCAGAATACGCTTACGTCCGATCACATCGGCCACCAGCGCCCCACCCACGGAGGCGATTATCCCTCCCAGGGTCGGCGCGCCAACCACCAGGCCAAGTTGCCAGTCATTTAGGGCAAATTGCGGAACGATGTAGCCCACGACGCCGGAAATAACCGACGCATCAAAGCCAAAAAGAAAACCCCCAAGCGAAACCACCGAGGCGAAATACAATGCTGAATACTGGTATTTTTGCATCAAAATGTTGGCATTGGTGCCACGCGACCGGTCATCAGGAGAACATATAGTCGTTGAGCAGACTCTCAACCCGTTCCTGTTTGCCACTGCTCAATGCCGGTTCAGCATTGCTGGCAGCAAGGTCACGCAAGTCACCCAGGCTGAGCTCGCCCGCTTCGAAACGTTGTGCTACAGGTTGCTTAAAGCTGTCGTAACGCGCTGCCTTGAATTCCTCGAATTTACCGTCAGTAACTATTCGGTCTGCAATCACCAACGCACGGGCGTATGCATCCATCCCACCGATATGTCCCAGGAACAGATCTTCAAGATCGGTCGATTCCCGCCGCACCTTGGCATCGAAATTTAACCCGCCCTTACCCAGGCCACCGGCCTCGAGCACAATCATCATATTTTGTACGCAATCGTACATGTCCATTGGGAACTGATCGGTATCCCAGCCATTCTGCGGATTACCCCGGTTGGCATCGACTGAACCCAACATGCCGGCGTCTACAGCCATCTGCAGATCGTGCGCAGAACTGTGTCCGGCCAATGTGGCATGGTTCGCTTCGATATT
>CAYUBS010000032.1:0-24199 GCA_964443145.1 uncultured Wenzhouxiangellaceae bacterium
TCGCCTGAGCGGTCCGGCGCTTCGTAGGAAATTTTATCCAGCAGGCGCTCTAAAACGGTGTGTAAGCGGCGCGCACCGATATTTTCAGTAGACTCATTAACCTGCCACGAAATCTCGGCGATCCGGCGAACTCCGTCTTCAGTGAACGCCAGTTTTACACCCTCGGTTAACATCAGCGCCGTGTATTGCTCGGTGAGCGACGCTTGCGGTTCTGTCAGTATGCGGGTGAAGTCGACAACTTCCAGGGCCCTGAGCTCCACACGGATGGGCAAACGGCCCTGAAGTTCGGGAATCAGGTCTGATGGCCTGGACAGGTGAAATGCCCCGGATGCAACAAACAGTATGTGGTCGGTTTTGAGCATGCCGTAACGGGTGGAAACCGTGCAGCCTTCCACCAGCGGCAACAGGTCTCTTTGTACGCCCTCGCGTGAAACATCGGCACCGCCGTATTCGCCACGACGCGCCACCTTGTCCAGTTCGTCTATGAAGACGATGCCGTTCTGTTCGGCGTTTTCCAGCGCCTGCTGCTTGATTTCTTCCTCGTTGACCATCCGCGCGGCCTCTTCCTCAATGAGAATAGGGTAAGAGTCGCGGATCTTCATTTTACGATTCTGGGTTTTCTGGCTGCCCAGGTTCTGGAACATGCCCTGTAGCTGGTTGGCCATCTCCTCCATGCCGGGAGGCGTCATGATTTCGACACCGGCCTGGGCCGACACGTCGAATTCGATTTCCTTGTCATCCAGCTCACCGGCGATCAGTTTCTGGCGCATCTTCTGGCGGGTCCGGTTCTCGCCGCCTTCTTCAGGCTCCGGTTCATTGGCAAAACCAATACCGGGAGCGGCCTGCGGTTGGGGTAGCAGAATGTCGAGAATGCGGTCACGCGCGGCGTCTTCCGCCCGTGACTGGACTTTCGCCACGGCCCGCTCGCGGGTCATCTTTATCGATGTGTCAACCAGGTCGCGGATGATGGACTCGACGTCCTTGCCCACGTAGCCGACCTCGGTGAACTTGGTCGCTTCGACCTTAATAAAGGGAGCGTTTGCCAGTTGTGCCAGGCGCCGTGCAATTTCTGTTTTGCCCACACCGGTGGGCCCGATCATCAGGATGTTCTTGGGTGTGATCTCGACCCGCAGGGCTTCATCCACCTGCATGCGCCGCCAGCGGTTACGCAGGGCGATAGCCACGGCGCGCTTGGCATCCGACTGGCCGATGATGTGCTTGTCCAGTTCCTGGTGAATTTCACGGGGGGTCATCTGTGACATGGTTAAGACTCGATCTCCAGGGTTTCGATGGTCAGGTTGGAATTGGTGTAAATGCAGATATCCGCAGCTATCCCCAGCGATTGACGGGTGATTTCTTCGGCATTGAGGTCAGTATTCCTGATCAGCGCCAACGCAGCGGCCTGGGCGAAGGGGCCGCCCGAGCCGATGGCGATCAGGCCGTGCTCCGGCTGGATGACGTCGCCGGTTCCTGAAATCAGTAAAGAGCTTTCCTGGTCGGCGATAGCCAGCAGCGCTTCCAGACGCCGCAAGGCGCGGTCAGTACGCCAGTCCTTGGCCATTTCAACGGCCGCGCGAACCAGGTGGCCTGAGTGCTTCTCCAGCTTTCCTTCGAAGCGTTCGAACAAGGTGAAAGCATCAGCAGTGGCGCCGGCGAATCCTGCAATGACGCGGTCTTTATAGAGCCTGCGTACTTTGCGGGCGTTGGCCTTCATGACCGTGTTGCCCAGTGTGACCTGGCCGTCGCCACCCATGACAACCATGTTGCCTTTGCGTACAGAACAGATCGTGGTGCCGCGAAAATTTTCCACCTTTGGCTCCTTTATGTGCATGCTGGCAAAAGTGGGGATAACGGGCAGGGAATGCAAGGAGTGAGGGATTTCTCCTACACTATTGCCATCACAACCGGAAAATCCGGCCAAAGGGGTTGCAAGCACATGTTTCAGGAAATCTTCATCGCCATGCTGAAAGCGGGTCTGCCCGTCGGACTGACCAGCTATGCGCTGGCCTGGTGGGCCATCAAGAGGAATTACCTGGGAGAGGTAAACACCATTAAGGACCTTGAGGCGGGCGTCAAGAAGCAGAAAAAGGATAAAAAAAACAAGAACAGCGGCGAGGAGTCGAAACAGCCGGGGGATCCGTTGCACAACAAGTGGCTGGCCTTCGGCGGGGGGTTCTACGGCGTCGTGGGCCTGCTGACGTATGCCAGGGTAGAGTTGGGTGAGATCCGGGATTTTGTCATGCAGTTTGAGGGTTTCTGGGCGCTGATTTCGGGCATTTCGCTGGACATGTTCATCAACCTGTTAATCGAAGGTATTATGAATTTCGTCATCGCCATAGCATGGCCCATGTACTGGATAAGCGAAATACGCAGTGACCGGATCTGGATATGGTTTGCGGTTGCGTATGGCGCCTACTGGGCGGGGGCCCGACTTGCTTTACATCTCAAAAAGTAAGCTATGATATTTGGGTGCCCGTTGAATGGTGCGAAATTTATAATTGAGGGAGAGTGTTTATGTCGTTAATGAAAAAATCTGTTGCGGAATTTATCGGAACTTTCTGGCTGGTGTTGGGCGGTTGTGGTTCTGCAGTACTTGCCGCCGGTTTTCCAGAGATGGGAATCGGCTTCGTCGGCGTTGCGCTGGCCTTTGGCCTGACCGTGTTGACGATGGCTTACGCGATCGGGCACATTTCCGGCTGCCACCTGAATCCGGCAGTTTCTGTCGGCCTGGCCGTGGCCGGCCGTTTCAAGTTTTCTGAGCTTCCCGCGTACATCATTGCCCAGGTACTCGGCGCTATTGTCGCTGCAGCGATTCTGGCCTGGATTGCCAGTGGCGCACCGGGCTTTGACCTGGCTGGCGGCCTGGCGTCCAATGGCTATGGAGAACACTCGCCGGGTGGCTACTCCATGGAATCGGGTTTTGTCACAGAGATCGTGATGACCCTGATGTTCCTGATCATCATCCTGGGCGCTACCGATAAGCGGGCTCCGGCCGGCTTTGCGCCGATCGCCATTGGCCTGGGGCTTACCCTGATTCACCTGATCAGCATCCCGGTTACCAATACCTCGGTCAATCCGGCGCGCAGCACCGGCCCGGCATTGATCGTGGGTGGTTGGGCTATTGCGCAACTTTGGATGTTCTGGGTGGCGCCGATCATTGGCGCGGCTATTGCCGGCCTGGTGTATCGCTGGTTCGAAAAAGAATAATTATTTCTTCTTCGCGCGGGGATGGGCCTTGTCATAGACGCTGGCCAGGTGCTGGAAGTCGAGATGGGTGTAGACCTGCGTAGTCGAAATGTCGGCATGTCCCAGCAATTCCTGGACGGCCCTCAAGTCGCCGGAAGACTCCAGCATGTGGCTGGCGAAACTGTGCCTCAGCAGGTGTGGATACACCTGTTGGGGCAGCCCCTGCTGACGTGCCCAGTGACGTATCCGTGACTGGATCGTGCGTGGCGATATGGGTTTACCGCGGTTGCTGACGAAAATCTGCGGCACTTCGAACCCGGCGAAATTTCCACGCACCTTGCGCCATTTTTCCAGCGCGGCAGAAGCGTAGCTACCTACCGGCACCACCCGGGTTTTGTTGCCCTTGCCGGTTACCGTGATCAGCCCTGACGAGGGGTCGATCTGATCCCAGCGCAGCCCGGCCAGCTCAGAAAGCCTCAGCCCCGAGGAATAGAACAGTTCCATGATCGCCTTATCGCGTATGGCCAGCGGCGTGTCATCTTTGATGTCCAGTAATCGGGTAACCGCATCTGCGTCTAGTGTGGCTGGCAGCTTTTTAGCCGCTTTAGGTGCTTTAACCGCCACTGCAGGGTTTTGATCTGCTTCGCCTTCCTTCATCAGCCAGCGATAGAAACTGCGGATTGCAGACAGCGCTCTTTGCAGGCTTCGGGCCCCGAGCCCCTGGCGATGCAGGCGGGCGATCAGGCTGCGAATATGGTGTTCTTTTACTTCACGGGGGTGGCTGATTTCCAGCCGCTGTAGTTCTTCGGATAACAGGGTGAGATCGCGCTGATAAGCCGAGCGGGTTCGTGCGGAAAGCCCACGTTCATGGTGCAGGTAATCCAGGAATGGTTGCAGCTGCCTCATGCGTACGCAGCATACACCGGATTCAGGCTGAGCGGCGTTGAACCTCGGGCTCGCTGTCGGCCAGCGTGGCGGAAATCACATCAGCCAACAGGTCCAGGAACAGCGTGCCCATGCCGGGGTAGAAACGGGTCTGGTCGCTGCTGCCGATGGCCATCATCCCGTCTGCGCCTTTCTCTCCAAGTGGGATCAGGGCGGTTGACTGGACCCAGCGGGCCTTGCTGCCGAACAGAAATTCCAGCTTGCTCTCACTCAATCGCCCGCACATGGTCTGGTCGGTATCCAGGTGAACCTGGAAGGGTTCCAGCCTGGAGTCGTCAGCATGAATCGCGATCACGTCTTCGCCGGCCAGCGCGGCAGTCTCCTGGTCGAACAGGCAGATCTGCAATATATCCGCGTTGAAATCATTGAGCAGGCTGTTGCCCAGGTGGGTGAAGAAATCTTTGCGCGAGCGAATCGACATCAACTCAAGCGTCAAGTGATGCAACCGGGACATCAGCTCTTCATTCTCGGAGGCTACCTGTACCAGGCGGTTCAGTTGCTTGTCCAGTTCGTTATTGTTAGCCCGCAATTGCCGTACCTGGCGCTCTATCAGCGAGGCGGCTGCGCCGCTTTGGTGGTTGATTTCCAGTTTTTCCAGGATGTCCGGATAGTCATCAAGGAAGTCCGGGTTTTTCCGCAAGTAGCTTGCGACAACTTCCTTTAATGATGTCTTGTCGTCACTCATTCATGATCCCTCTGAATACGTGCTTTGCAGGTCCCTTCATGGCGAGGGATTCTTGGTTTCCTAGCCACTTTATCACAAGATGCCCACCGGGTAGAAAGACATCCACCCGGTCACTGACCCGGCCCCATTGGTGTAGCACGGCCACGGCCGCCGATGCTCCGGAGCCACAAGCCAGGGTTTCCCCTGTGCCGCGTTCCACCACCCGTAAGTGAATCTTGTCGGGCCCCGCCAGTTGGGCGAATCCGGCATTGCAGCCCTGCGGAAAACACGCGTGCGTGCTGATGAATTCTCCGATCTGTGGAATCTCCGTGCTATCAATGTCCCGGGTCAAAATCACCGCGTGCGGGTTGCCCATCGACACCGCGCCAAATTCGATCGCGCCCCAGGGCGAGTCCAGTTGGTATAGCCCGTCTACAGGCTCCAGGTCGACGGGTATCGATCGGGCTGCGAACGATGGCACACCCATGTTTATTTCGTATTCCCCATCGCTGCAGCGATGCATGGTGACAATCCCGGTCGGGCTCTCCACGATAAAAGGGTCAGTTCCGGTGTCACCCTGCATTTCAAGGTATAGACCAATGCACCGGGCCCCGTTGCCACACTGGCCAGCCGGGCTGCCGTCGGAGTTCCAGATCTCATACCGGGCAAGGTTTCCTGCGTCTGTGGCACTTCTCAGCACCAGGATCTGGTCGCAACCGACGCCGCGGTGGCGGTCAGACAGTCGGGCTGCAAGTTCGGGGGTCATGCTGAAAGATGTGCCGCGTGCGTCGAGCACAACGAAGTCATTTCCAGCGCCGTGCATTTTGTGAAATTCCAATGTCATGGAAGTTTTCCACTGACAATCCAGTGCCGGTCACTGGCAGATTCAATTTTCAGACGATCCAGCCCCGCACGCAGGAGTTGGTCGCTGACCTCAGTCATGGTGTAGGCGGCCAACAGGGAGTTGTAAAAGTCTTCCCGCAGAATTTCAGGTGCACCCTCGGCGTAGAGGTCTACCAGGTCTTGTGCTGCCAATTCGTTTTCAGGCCGCATCAGGTCCATCACCTGCACCGCCGCACCGCTGACGCCGATGGCCCTGATGCTGTTCCACAGCACGTTTGGATCGGGCAGGTGGTGTAAAAGGCTATTGCTGATGACGGCATCCCAGCTTTCTGCGCTCAGTGACGGGTCGGGGAGGTAAGCGAGTCTGAAACGGATGCGCTCGCCCAGGCGTTCTGTTTCAAGGCGCTCGCTGGCCCGTTTGAGCATGTTCTCCCCGGCGTCTATCCCGGTGATATGCCAGCCTTGAAATGCGTGGGCCATGCGGATAGCGATGTCGCCGGGGCCACATCCGAGATCAGCCATGTGGCCGGTAGCGGGCAATTCCGGAAACCTGCTTTGGAAGTTATCGGTAAAAAGGGTATTGGCTTCGTTGAAATCAGCTTCTGCATACGCGAGGGTCTGGGCCTCACCATCCATTAGCTCAGGTTCGGGGCGTCGTTTCATCAATCTCCTCGGCATCCGGTTCGGCTTTTTCAGCTTCTTCCGTAGTTTCGACAGGTTCCGGCAGAAACAGGGGGCCGCGCTGGCCACAGGCTGTCGCCGCCAGTGCAAGGAAGCTGCATAACAGGAGGGTCGGGTAAGAAAATCCGGTTCGTTTCATGGCTGGGTTGAGCGTCATAAGGGCTGATACACTATACGCCATGAATACGCAGGAATCAGCCACGGCTTTTCAATTTGACCAGGCAGGGGAACCTGTATTGGATGCGGTAGAAATTACAACCGGGCCGGCGCCGACCGCCTCGGTTATCTGGCTGCACGGGCTGGGTGCGGATGGGCATGACTTCGAGCCGATCGTTCCGCAACTGGGGTGGCCGGGCGCGCCTGAGATACGCTATGTATTTCCGCACGCTCCGGTCCGGCCGGTCACCATTAACGGCGGCATGGCGATGCGCGCCTGGTACGACATCGTGAATGCTTCGCTTGGGCGTGACCATGACCAGCAGGGGATAACCATGAGTATGGGCCAGGCGGCGGCGCTGGTAGACCGCGAAATCGATCGCGGGATTGCATCCGAGCGCATCATCGTCGCCGGTTTTTCGCAGGGTGGAGCGATTGCAGTGCAAGTGGCATTACGCTATCCGAAAAAGCTGGCCGGCCTGATAGCACTATCAACTTACCTTGTGCTCGATGACCGCTTGGAAGACGAGCGTAGCCAGGCAAACCACAGTATTCCGGTTTTTGCCGGCCACGGCTCTGCGGATCCGGTGGTTCCCTGTCACCTTGGAGAGCAGGTGGCACAGCGTTTGCGCAGTCTCGGACACCCGGTGGATTTTCACAACTATCCGATGCCGCACGCGGTTTGTCCCCAGGAAATCACCGATCTTACCGCCTGGTTGCGGAATTGCCTGGCCTGAACGGGTGAACAAATCACTGGAAATGGACTTTCAGGAAGCATTGGTGGGCGTCTACCCACCGTCGTTCTGTAACTGGCGACTGTTGCTCACCGTCATGATCATCACTGAAGTTTCCGTGGTGCTGGTCGGGTTTGGCAGCAGTGGCCTGCCGCGTCTTCAGTGGCTGGGTCTGGCCAGCATATACGCACAGTGGATGGCCTTGTTTTGTGCATCCGGGCTTTGTGTCACCAGTAACTGGACCAGCCGCCTTGCCCCGCGTGGCGCGTGGGTGGGCAGTTGGCTGATTGCCATCGTGCTGGCGGCCGTGTTCAGTTTTGCAGCCTGGTCTGCTCTATCGGTAGTACGTCCTGGCATGCTGGATGATCCGGCCGGGATGTTCATGTTAAAGAGTGTCGCTGCTGTCGGCCTGGTGGCGGTTGTTTTTTTCCGTTACCTGGAGATCAGGGCCCGTTGGCGGTCCGAATTGATGGCGCAGGCGGAAGCGAGGGTGCAGGCGCTGCAGGCCAGGATCCGCCCCCATTTCCTGTTTAACAGCCTCAATACAATAGCCAGCCTGGTAACCCACGACCCTGAGGGCGCGGAGGCTGCGACGCTGGATCTCGCGGACATCTTCAGGGGTGGCATGCGCCGTGCCGATCAGGTCATTGCGCTGGCGGACGAGCTCCAGCTGGCGAGCCAGTACCTGGACATGGAGCAGCGCCGTCTGGGCGAGCGGCTAGAGGTCGACTGGCGTGTTGATGAATTGCCGGCTGGTGCAGCGGTGCTGCCTTTGATGCTGCAACCCCTGCTTGAGAATGCGGTAGGCCATGGCATCCAGACTCTGCCGGAAGGCGGGAAAATTGTTATGTATGGCCGGACTGAGGGGGACCAGGTGGTGATAACCATCAGTAACCCGCTGGCCGCTGCAGGTTCGGATACCAGCGGGCACGGGATGGCCATCCGGAATATCCGCGAGCGCCTGGCGCTGGCTTTCGGTTCACGTGCCAGCCTGTTGACCAGTCAGGACCAGGAACGATTTTATGCTGTAATGAGTTTGCCTTATGTTGAACATACTGATTATTGATGATGAAAAGCCGGCGCGTGACCGCCTGCGTCGCCTGATAGACGACTTTCCACGCTTTGAAGTTGCGGGAGAGGCGGCCAGCGGGCACGAGGCACTGGAACATATCAAGAGCCTGAGTCCCGATATTCTTCTGCTTGATATTTCCATGCCCGGAATGGACGGAATGTCGCTGGCGCGGGTCCTGCAGGAAGGCGGCGCAGCACCGGCCATTATTTTTTGCACAGCCTACCAGGACCAGGCGCTCAAGGCTTTCGAGGTCGAAGCGATTGATTACCTGGTCAAGCCGGTGCGTACCGAACGGCTGGAGAAGGCGCTTGATAAAGCGATGCGATTGCTGGGTCGCGAAGATGTTCACGAGGACGACCAGTACATACGCTCAACGGTGGGCGGTAAAGTTGTGCTGACACCGGTACACCGCGTGATCTGCCTGATTTCGGAAGACAAATACACCACGGTGATCCACGAAATGGGTACAACCGTCATCGATGAGTCACTAACGGAAATGGAGCAAAAGTTTCCGGACCTGTTTTTTCGGGTGCATCGCAATGCCCTGGTATCGCGCAAGCATGTACGCGGACTGGAACGGGCAACTGACGGCCAGACCCAGGTGATGTTGAGCGGTACCGATCGCCAACCCGAAGTCAGTCGAAGAAATAGTTCTGCATTGAGAAAACTGTTAAGCGAGCTTTCATGAAAAAAACCATAAAAATCGCCACCCGCAAGAGTGAACTGGCCTTGTGGCAGGCCAACCATGTTGCCAGCTTGTTGGGTCAGGCATACCCCGGGCTGAATGTTGAGCTTCTGCCAATGGTCACCAAGGGAGACATCATCCTGGATCAGCCGTTGGCACAAATCGGAGGCAAGGGTCTTTTCCTGAAGGAACTGGAAAAAGCATTGCTGAACGGAGAAGCTGATATCGCGGTGCACTCCATGAAAGATGTGCCGGTGGAGCAGGTTCCTGATTTGGTGGTGGACGTGATGCTGGAACGCGCGAACCCGTTCGATGCACTGCTCAGCCGGGAAGGCCAATTGCTGTCGGAGTTACCGGCCGGTGCTTGTGTCGGTACCAGCAGCTTGCGACGGCAGTGTCAGTTAAAATCAACCCGGCCTGACCTTCGCGTCAAGGATCTGCGCGGCAACGTCAATACCCGAATCCGGAAGTTGCAGGATGGTGAATACGACGCGATTATCCTGGCATGCGCCGGCCTGGAGCGTCTTGGAATGGATGATCTGATCACGCAAACTCTCGAGCCGCCCGATTGGCTGCCGGCGGCGACGCAGGGCACCATCGGAATTCAGTGTCGCGAGGACGACCAGCCAGTGATTGACCTTTTGGCTCCACTCAAGAATCCGGACGCGGTACTGCGTACACAGGCAGAACGCGCAGTTGCTACGGCATTGCAGGGCAGCTGCCAGGTGCCGCTGGCCGTTTTTGCCGAGTTGGATGGCGAATCGTTACACATCAGCGGCATGATCGGATTGCCGGATGGAAGCCGAATGTTGCGCAGTGACCGGTCCGGACCGGTCAGCCAGATGGATCAAATCTCCGCCGGAGTAGCCAATGACCTGCTCGACCAGGGCGCCGGCGAGATTGTTGCGTCGCTAAGATGAAATTTACCCATGTCCTTATTTCCCGGCCGCGCAGGGAATCGATAGAGCTGGCGGCCATGCTGGAACCACTTGGGCTGAAGGCAGTGATACAACCGGCGTTCAGCTTCTTGCCGCAGGATGCACGTTCGTTGCAGCCGGAAGTTTTCTCGGAAATGGAGATGGCCGGTGCTGACTCAATATTGGTTTTCACCAGTCCTCGATCGGTGGCGCATGGGATCCCACAACTGCCTGAAGGCTTGCTGTTCCGGGCCAGAGTGGCGGCCATTGGTCCGGCGACAGCCAGGGCGCTGGCCGATGTCGGTGTCCGGGTAAACGTGGTGTCTTCCCGGGGCTTCACCAGTGAAGCATTACTCGAGTCTCTTTCAGAACAGCTTGCTGAGGGTCCCTCCGCACGGCCTTTCGCATTTATCCTCGCCGCCCCCGGTGGCAGGAAAAAACTCAAGCAAGGACTGACGGAACTGGGTTGTCAAACGCGCCTGGTGAAGGTCTACAAACCGGAGCCATCGGTTTTGGATAAAGCCGCACTGGCCGCATTGCAGGAGGCTTCCGGTGTTCTCTGCATCTGGACCAGCGGCAATGCCATGAAGGCCCTGTCGCAGCGGTTACCTCCTGCTACCTGGTTTCAGTTATGCCAGGGCGATTGGCTGGTGATCTCTGAGCGACTGAAACGGCTGGCGCGGGCTTATGGCCCGGCGCGCATCCACCTCGCTTCCGGTCCCGGGAATGCGGATTTACTCTCTTCAATCCGTGCCCTTTGTTGATCATGACCGCCCCGGGAGGGTAATAAAGGGTGAACTGTTCCCTTCTTTTCGTTAGCATTTAAACTTCTCCGGACAAACCACAGGTAATAATGGGTGAGTACCGATATCTCTGAGACCAATTCCGAAACGCCGGAAACTCCTCTGGAAGAGCCCGTTATCGAGCCTTCACCGGAAGAGTCCGTCATTGAACCACCGCCGACACCGGTGGAAAAACCCCAACGAAAGGGCGGGGCGCTCAGCTTTTTTGCCGTTCTGTTCTCTTTGGTGGCATTGGCTGGAACCGCCTGGATGTGGTGGCAGGACCAGGCTTCAGGCGGTGAACGGGAACAGCGTGTTTTTACCGAGATTTCGCGGCTGGATAGCAGTGACAGCGAACTTTCACTCAAGCTGAAGCAGGTCCGCGATGAAATCGATTCGCTCGCTGCCGGTGATGTGGGTGCAGAGTTCAAGGCCCTGCAGAATCGCCTGGCGACGGATCGGGCGAAAATGGCCGAAGTCGAAAAAGCCATTGGCGATCAAATGTCACACAGCCGCTCCATGCAAGCTGCGACTGAGTCCATGCAGGGCCGCTTGCTGGCGACCGAGGCTGCACTCACCGGCCTGTCTACCCGCGAACTTGACGCAGGCGGTGAGCTTGATCTGGCAGAGGTCGACTACCTGTTACGGCTAGCCAATGAACGTCTGAAGCTCTTTTCCGACCCCGTCGCGGCCGACCAGGCGCTTGAAGTGGCGGACATGCACCTGGACGCACTGGACAACCCCATGTATCTCGGCGTGCGCCAGGATATTGCGACGGCCCGACGTGCGCTGGCAGCGGTAGATGTCCCTGATTACCTGAAAATTGCAGGCCAGCTCGATTCCATACAGCAACAAATCGCGTCCCTCCCGTTCCAGGGACAGGATCCGGTCGCAAAAACGACTCAGGAAGCCCAGGGAGAGGGTTGGTGGGATAAAGTGAAGGGCGTTTTTTCAAAGCTCGTGACCGTCCGGCGCAGCACCGAACAGGAAAACGAGAGAATCAGCCTGCAGGACAAGGACTACATTCGTCAGCGGGTCTGGTTACAACTGGAAATCGCGCACCTTTCATTGATGCAGCGTGATGAGCAGGCATTCAGAACGTCTTTGCAACGCATACAGGAGTCGCTTTCCACCTGGTTTGACCAGGAAGATGACGCTTACAAGAGTATTGAGCAGGAAATCAAACACCTGTCGGCGATTGAAGTTCAGGTCGATGTACCTGATATCACGGCCCCCTGGTCTACTCTGCGCATGCTTCGCGGCGGGCGGTCACGGCCTGCTGCCCCGGTTAGTGAAGTACCGGAGGAGCCGACGGAAGGATGAAGAGCTCCTTTCTGATTTTGATCGCAGTGGTGCTGGCCTTGCTGGCGGCTGCGATCGCGCCGGTGTTCAAAACAGATCCTGGCATGGTTCAGATCCACTTCCTTGGCTGGACGGTCGAGACCAGCGTATTGATCCTGATTCTGGGTGTGCTTGCGCTGTGGCTGGCTGTTTGGGTGGCTATCCGGATTTGGAAAGTACCATCCGAGACTGCACGCCGGATACGGGAGCAACGATCGCTGGCGCAGCTGGAGAAGGGTTTACTTGCACTGACCGAAGGCGATTGGGGCACGGCTGAAAAAGCCCTGCAAAAGTCAGCCAGCGCCCATGGACGAACCACGGCGCGTTACCTGGCTGCGGCCGAAGCGGCCGATGGTCAGGACGCCGGCGACCGCGCTGAGTACTATCTTGAGCAGGCCGATACCCGGAACAGGAAGCAGAAATTCCTGGTGGGCCTGACGCGTGCCCGGATCATGACCCAGAATGGTCACTACGCGGAGGCGCAGGAAGTTCTTGAAGAGCTGCACAAACGGCGCCGCAAACATCCGCAGGTACTGGAGATGCTGGCGCGTTGTTACCGCGAGCAGGGGGCGTGGGACGCCCTGTTGAAGTTGCTGCCCGTTATGCAGAAGAACGGTGTCGCTGATGAAAAGGAAGCTGCAGAACTTCGTCACCTGGCTGCTATTGGAAAGCTGCAGCATTGCCATGAAAAAGACAGCCTTGAGGCCAGTTGGCGCGCACTGCCCAAAGCAATGAAGGTTTCACCCGAAGTGGTCAGGGCCTATGCGGATCAGTCGGTGATGATTGGTGCGCCGGAGTTGAACGAGGAGGTGGTCCGCCTCAGCCTGAAACGCGAATGGACGCCCGGATTGTTGATCCCGTATGCGGAACCAGGGGCATCTGACACACCAAAGCGGCTGAAACAATGTGAGAAATGGCTGCAGACCTACCCGGAAGATCCCTTGCTACACCTCACCCTTGGTCGTTTGTGTGCCCGTGAGGAGTTATGGGGTAAGGCCCGTCATCACATGATCCGCAGTCTCGAGATTGAACCTACGGTTGCCGGCTACGATTCACTCGGACAGTTGCTGGAGCGCAAAGGCGAACTCGAGATTGCGATGGTCTGCTTCCGCAACGCATTGCGCATGAACCAGGGTAAGGATCCGCTGCCGCTACCCGGCGAGCAGGTCAGGCTTGAACCGCCTGCAATTCCTGACCCCGTTTAGCGGGGCTGTACTAGTGAGACCTGGCCAGTACCCGCACCGGAACATCCAGGCCAAACTCGAACGAATCGTAGAACAGCCGGTCTTCCTGCACGCCGTGCTCGGTGAATTCCCGCTTTGCGGCTTCGATCATTGCTGGCGGGCCACTCATGTAGACATCAAACTCCGACAGGTCCTCATGGTTGGCAATCACGGCTTCGTGGACGAACCCTGCAAAACCGCCTGCCTCCAGGTCGCTGCCGGGCTCTGAAATTGCCTTTTTATAGTGGATATGAGCATGATCCTGTGCCCACTTTTTCGGCAGCTCATCCAGGTAGAGTTCCTGCGCGGTACGTGCACCCCAGTAAAGGTGGATTGGACGACGGTCACCCTGTTCCAGGAGGTTTTCCAGCATCGATTTAAGCGGTGCAAAGCCGGTGCCGCCTCCCATCATGATCATTGGCCGCTCCGGCTGGTCGTTGCGTACGAAGAAGTTACCCTGGGGGCCTTCCAGGCGCAGAATGTCACGCTCTTCCAATTCATCAAATACGTGGCCGGTAAAATCGCCGCCTTCCACATGACGGATATGCAGTTCAATTTCACTTTCCAGTGACGGGCAACTGGCGATAGAAAAGGCGCGGCGCTTGCCACCGGAGAGCAATACATCGATGTACTGCCCGGCGAGAAATTGCAGGCGCTGCCCCGCGGGAAGCCTGAGCCGCAAGCGGACCACGTTATCGGCCATGAACTCTTTTTCCAGTACACGGGCGGGCAGCATTCGAATCTGGATGTCGCGTACCGCTTCGATTTCCCTGACCTGAATTACCAGGTCTTCGATGGGTTCGGCCTGGCATAGCAGTGCGCAACCCTCGGCGAAATCGCTTTTCTCGAGCGCCAGGGGAAAGTGGAACGGGTAGTGGACTTCACCTTTATCGAGTATTCCCTTACAACTTCCACAGGTGCCGTTCTTACATGAATAGGGCAGCATGATTCCTTGCCGCAAACCGGCCTCCAGAACGTTTTCGCCTTCTTTCACAATAAAGGTTTTGCCGCTGCCGGCGATCGTTACTTCGAATTGCTTCACGTGTTTCTCCGTTGAGGTCGGACATTTTCGCTGATTAAGCAGCGCTGTGGTAGGCTTGCGCCGATTTCTTATTCAAAGTGACTGACTTTTGAACCAGTACATCAGCCAGGCTGACACCAGCCTGGTGCAATTGAATCAACGGATGCAGAACGGAATTGAGCGTGTTCTGGGGATACGGATCATCTCAATAGGCCCTGACTTCATTTGTGGCGAAATGCCGGTCGATGAGCGCACCCACCAGCCTTTTGGCATTTTGCACGGCGGGGCTTCCATCGTACTGGCCGAAACGCTTGGCAGCCTGGCCTCTTTCCTGATTGCCAGTGACGATCCGTTCGCACGGGTCGCCGGAATCGAAGTCAGCGGCAGCCATGTGTCGTCCGTGAGTTCCGGAGTTGTAACTGCTGTAGCCCGCCCTGTCAGGCTCGGACGTAGTCTTCATTTCTGGCGGATCGACGTCCATGACCAGAAAGGAAACCTCTGTTGTTCTGCAAAACTGACCGTGAAGGTCAGCGCTGGTAGCGAAAAGGCCCCTGATTCATGAAATCACGGCCAGGTCTCGCCAGGTACCTGCGGCTTGTTTACCGGCTGCCATTGGCGATCCTGCACATGTTTATAGCAACGCCCCTGACGGTACTGTGCCAGTTTGGGCCCATACGAAAAATCCGAGTGGGTGGCGAATCGCTCAACATAGTGATGTCCATCCTGTGGTCGAAGGCAATTTGTCGAATTTTCGGCCTGCAACACCAGATTACAGGCGAGTTCAGTCCGGGCGCACAATTGGTTGTGGCCAACCACATTTCCTGGATAGACATCATGGTGCTGCACAGCCTTTGTCCGGTCGGGTTTGTGGCCAAGGCGGAAATAGGTGAGTGGCCGGTGCTTGGCTTCGTAGCCAAATCCGGCGGTACTGTGTTTCACAAGCGCGGTAGCCATGACTCAGCCAGCGGGGCCGCAACTGCCATGGCTGACCGCATGCGTGAAGGACACCCGATGGCCATTTTTCCGGAAGGGGGTATTTTGCCCGGCGCAGGAATCAAACGTTTTCACGCCCGGATGTTTGCCGCGGCTATCGAAGCACAGGCTCTTGTGCAGCCGGTCATGCTCCGTTACCTGCAGGATGGGCACCACTACGACGACATTACTTTTCTGAAGGATGAGCATTTCGTGGGCAATTTCTTCCGACTGCTGTCGCAGAAGAAGTCCATTGCAGACGTCCACATTTTAGCGCCGATAAGCCCGGCTGATAAGCAGCGACGCGAGTTAGCCAACAGTTCAGAGCAGGCCATCCGGGCCGCATTTGAATCCGGAGTGTCAGGGTGACTGAAGCCTGGTCACAATTTCTGCCCCCGCGCGGTTTGCGCAGCGGCCACATACAGTCGCTGATCAGCAGCAGTCGGCTGCGCCGGCGGTTTGTCCTCAAGCGTTCCGTTGCCTTAAAGCAGTCTGAACGGGTCTGGACACTGGATGGAGGTGATGGAATCCGGCTGCAGGGACTCTACTCCCGACAGGAGGGTGATAGCAGAGGGCTGGTTGTTCTTTTGCATGGCTGGGAAGGCAGCGTCAATTCGAATTATGTCCTGGCCAACGGTGCACGCCTGTTTGATGAAGGTTTTGATGTGTTCCGGCTGAATTTCAGAGATCACGGCGATACCCACCACCTGAACCATGAAATTTTCCACTCCTGCCGGCTCGACGAAGTGATACACGCACTGGCTGACCTGCAAACACGTCTCGATGCGAAGCGCTGGCTGTTGGCAGGCTATTCGCTGGGTGGGAATTTTTCCCTGCGGGTGGGGCTGAAGGCTCAGGTCTCAGGGCTGGATATTGGTCATATCACAGCTGTCTGTCCGGTCATCAATCCAGCCCACGCGATGATCTCGATGGAGCAGGGTATGAGATTCTACGAGCGCTACTTTGAGCGCAAGTGGTCACGCTCGCTGCGCATCAAGCAGCAGGCTTTTCCAGAAATATACGGCGAAGAAACCTGGTACGACATCAAGGGATTGAGGGAACGTACCCACTACCTGGCCACCCAACATGCCGGTTTCGATAGTGCCGAGGAATATTTTGAGGGTTACTCCATCGCCGATAACCGCCTGGCGCCACTGAAAGTGCCGTCTACCATTCTGACCGCTGCCGATGATCCGGTGGTGCCGGTTGATGATTTTGGTGGATTACCGAAAAACGCCAACCTGGAATTGATCGTTACCCGCTACGGCGGGCACTGCGGGTTTCTGAAAAACTGGCAACTGGAAAGCATGGCGGAAGACCTGATCGCCAACCGGTTCCTGCAAGCTTCCGGGAGTTGATGGAGCGGGTGAACGGAATCGAACCGTCATCTTCAGCTTGGGAAGCTGAGGTAATACCACTATACGACACCCGCATCAGGACCAGAATAATACCAAAATTAGATCAGTTGGTCAGCGCCGTCACGTGAGCTGCGGATGCGCTGGCCAGCGCGTCAAGATTGTAACCGCCTTCCAGTACTGAAACGACTCTTCCGCCACATTCTGCATTGGCAAGGGCGCATATTTCGGCAGTGATCCAGCCATAATCTTCGTCCTGCAACTCCAGTTGGCCGAGAGGGTCGCGTATGTGCGCGTCGAATCCGGCTGAAACAAGGATCACTTCCGGCTTGAACCGTTCTACAGCCGGCAGGCCGTTTTGTGACCACAGTTCCCGAAATTCCTGGCTTCCTTCGCCGGGAGCCAGTGGCAGGTTGAGCACGTTGCCACAGCCGGTTTCGGTGGCATAGCCGGTGCCGGGATAAAGGGGCATCTGGTGGCTCGAGATGAACAGTACGTTTGGGTCGGCCTCGAAGATAGCCTGTGTTCCATTGCCGTGATGAACATCAAAATCGAGGATGGCCACGCGGCCAACTCCGTGTGCCTGCTGTGCGTGGCGCGCAGCGATTGCGACGTGGTTCAGCAGGCAGAACCCCATTGCCACACCGGCCTCGGCATGATGGCCCGGGGGCCGGATAGCGCAGAATGCATTCTGTGCCTTGCCACCCAGTACCTGGTCGATGGCGAAGCAAGCTGCACCACTGCCGCGCAGCGTTGCATCGATTGATCCTGGGGAAAGGAATGTGTCCGCGTCCACCGCAACCCTGTCTTCGGTAGAGTCTGCCGTGGGTTCGAGTTCTACCAGCCGCTCCCAGTAGTCCGGGGCGTGGGCCTGCTGGAGTTGATCGACCGTCGCCACGGGAGCAGGCAGGGTCTCGGTGCCGGGTAGATTCCGGATGCCGTTCATCACCGAGGTGACACGGCCGGCGACTTCAGAATGGCGCTTGCCGGGATCGTGCCGCAAGCAGTCATCGTGGTGCATGATCAGTGTTTTCATCGGCGTCTATAGTACAGGCAAAACACTTGTTTCTTTGACTTCTTCCATGACGACATAGCTGCGTGAATCGGACACCCCGGGGAGCGCGAGGATTTTTTCTCCCAGCAAGCTACGGTACTCCTGCATGTCTCTGACACGGGCTTTCAGAAGGTAATCAAAATTGCCGGACACCAGGTGACATTCGAGGAGTTCGGTGAGCTTGCCTGCTTCGCGCCGAAAATCCCTGAATGCATCGGGAGATGTTCTAAGCAGGTCTATCTCAACGAATACCAGCAGACCCGCCCCGACCATCGCAGGTTCCAGCAAGGCGGTGTATCCGCGGATGTAGCCGTGGCGTTCCAGGCGTTGTACGCGTTCGTGGCAGGGGGTGGCCGACAGGTTCACTTTCTTCGCCAGCGCCACGTTAGAAATCCGTCCATCCTCCTGCAGGTACTTGAGAATCAGGCGGTCGGTGCGATCCAGCTTGCGGGGTTTTCTGGGCTTTTTCTTCATCACATTGCCTGTTTTCAGTGTTCCAGATAGACGAATTCACTATTTTAACCGTTTTTATAGGATAAAAAACCATGTATTAACATCTAGACTTAGGGTATTAAATTATTCAGGAGTCAGGTCATGAAAGTCGGTGTTCCAAAGGAAATCAAGAATCATGAATATCGTGTCGGATTGGTGCCTGCATCGGTACGTGAACTGACTCATCGTGGGCATGAAGTGTATGTCCAGGCTACTGCCGGTGAAGGTATTGGCATGGACGACAGCCGTTACGAGGCGGCCGGCGCGACCATACTGCCGGACGCACCGGCGGTTTTTCAGGCATCTGAAATGATCGTCAAGGTCAAAGAACCGCAAGCCGTTGAGCGCGCCATGCTGGAAGAGCGCCATACCCTGTTCACCTATCTGCATTTGGCGCCGGATGCGCCGCAGACGGAGGACCTGGTCAACAGTGGCGCCTGCTGCATTGCTTATGAAACGGTCACCGACAGTCACGGACACCTGCCCCTGCTGGCGCCCATGTCGGAAGTCGCGGGACGTTTGTCGATACAGGCCGGCGCACGCTGTCTCGAGAAGGCAATGGGAGGTTCAGGCGTGCTGCTTGGCGGTGTCCCTGGTGTGGAACCGGCCAAGGTCGTGATCATCGGCGGCGGTACCGTTGGCTTCAACGCCGCACAGATGGCCGTCGGCCTGGGCGCACGGGTGGTCGTGCTGGACCGCAATCTGGACGTGTTACGTTTCCTGGACGCTAATTTCGAAAGCCGGATGGAGACGGTCTATTCCAGTACTCATGCGATTGAGAAGCACATACGGGACGCCGACCTGGTCGTGGGCGGCGTGCTGATTCCGGGCGCGGCTGCACCCAAACTGGTGACCCGCGCGCACCTGGCGATGATGCGCCCCGGTTCCGTACTGGTTGATGTCGCTATTGACCAGGGTGGTTGTTTTGAAACCTCGAAAGCCACTACCCATGCTGACCCGACTTACGTGGTTGACGGTATTGTTCACTACTGCGTGGCCAACATGCCTGGGGCGGTGCCTCGCACATCCGCCTTTGCATTAAATAACGCGACCCTGCCGTTCACGCTGGCGCTGGCAGACAAGGGTGCGAAGCAGGCGATGCTGGATGATCCACACCTGCTGGAAGGCCTCAATGTTCACCGCGGAAAGGTCACCTATGAAGACGTTGCACGTGACCTGGGGTACGAATACATGCCGGCCAGGGAGGCGTTGGCGCTTTAAGGGAATTTTTTGCGCATGACTTCGACGGAGTCCCGGATGATCTCTTCCAGGACTCCTCGGTCTGCGACATCCAGGTTCTTCAGGTAAAGGCAGGATTTCCCTGTCTTGTGCGGCCCAAGCCTGGCCATCTGGTCAGAGTAAGCATCAAATCCAGGCATGACGTAAACGGTGAACGCCGATTTGCGGGGCGAGAACCCTGTGATGAAGAAGTCGCCTTCGCGTCCGCTTGCGTATTTGTAATGATACTGGCCAAACCCCACCAGGCTGCTTCCCCACATACGGGGTTCCGATCCGGTAATTTTTCGCATCATTTCGATCATTTCCCGGCTGTCCTTGCGGCGTTGTTCATTTTCTACCGAGTTAATGAAATTCTCGACGTTGACGACGGTTTCGGTTGTCTTGTTGCTGGACATGGCGGACTCTCCGTATCTACACTGCGCGTGTTTATTATAATTAACATAGAGCATTATGAGCATTGAAGTGGGAAAACAGCTGCGTGCCGTACGCACTGCCTTTGGCTTGAGCCAACGTGAGCTGGCCAAGCGGGCGGGGGTCACCAATGGCATGGTGTCACTGATCGAGCAGGACCGGGTCAGTCCGTCGATCGGGTCACTGCAAAAAATACTGGCGGCTTTTCCGATGACCATGGCGGAGTTTTTCACCCGCGACATGCAGGGGCAGGGCAAGGTCGTGTTCCGGGCGGATGAACTGCCGGATGTAGGGGCGGGCGAGATCAGCTATCGGCTGGTTGCTGCTTCCCGGCATGACCGGAAAATGTCCATCCTGTGGGAAACCTATGAACCGGACACCGATACGGGTGAGGATCTACTCACTCATTCGGGTGAAGAGGGCGGCGTGGTGGTGGAAGGAGAGCTTGAAATCACCGTCGCTGGAAAAACCTGGGTGTTGGGGCCCGGGGACGCCTACTACTTTGACAGCCGCCTGCCGCACCGTTTCAGAAATACGGGCAGTGAGCCTGCCCGTATTGTTAGCGCGAATACGCCCCCTTCCATCTGATTCAATCGCCGGTCAGAGATCAAAAGCCCGGGTTATTGAAAGAACCAGGTTGGTATCTGAGTCACCGCCCAGCAGGTCTTTGTCGCCGTAGATAACAGAGAACGTGTAGTCAAACAATTCGGTGTCCTTGACCGTCAGGGTGTTGCCGTAACCGCCCTCAAGGTAGTATCCATCGAGGTCGTCAGCAAACCAGCCAACCTTGCCGTAGAAGCCGTTGTGCGCGGCTGTAAGGGAGTAGAACTGGTAATCAAGCGTTGGGCCATCGAAGTTCTTGTATTTACCAATGGCCGCATCGAATGTGAGGAATTTCCAGCCGGCGCTCAGATTGACTTCCTTGTAGGTGTCATCGAAATCGCCGGTATAGGTATAGATCGTTCCACCAACGCCGAAGTTGAAATCACCGGCTTCAAAAGAGTAACCGCCGTAGTAGTCGATTTCGATACCGTCGTCCACGTCGGCCGCCCAGACACCAGCGTTAAAACCGGCGCCGCTGACGTCGAGACCGCCGTTAGCCGATGACTTGGACTGGAAAATGCCACGGTAGATGTACTGTGAGTTGTAGCCGATGTTGGCCGAAAAGTCCGTAGCCGCTACCGGCGCGGATACGGCAGCCAGTGTTGCGGCCAGCCCGATGGTTGCAAAAGTACGTTTCATTCTCATTGTCTCCAGATTATCTAAATAAAACAGGTAGAACACGCCGCTTTGGCTGTTTCGCTCTAACCATTTTATTGCACGATCTGTGCCATAGACAGGAAGCCCTTATAGAACAAGATGATAGCTGTTTGTGCGGTGTATGTATGCCCGTTCGGAACGCATCATTTGTGCGCACGGTCCGGTACCGTGCATCAAAAATGGGCATGAAGTGTGGGAATTGTGGATGCTGGTTGGCTGGCGCGGGGTACGCCGGGGTTAATTAGCGAAATAATAGACAAGGCTTCCATTCAAATGCTAAATATCGATAGATATTCGAAAATACGTTAATTATAATAGACAGCTGAATTTAGTGATTTACACAGAGGTGGATAGAAATGAGTAACAGCCCTTCGAATGTTGATTCCTACTGGATGCCGTTTACGGCCAACCGGGACTTCAAGAAAAAACCCCGCATGATTACCGGCGCTGAGGGTCATTACTACCTCACGGACGACGGCCGGAGAGTCTACGATTCCTTCTCCGGGCTCTGGACCTGCGGCGTTGGTCATTGTCACCCAAAGATCGTTGAAGCGGTCCAGAAGCAGGTGGCAAAACTGGATTACGCGATCGCTTTTCAGATGGGACATGACAAGGTGTTTGAACTGGCCGGTAAAGTGACTGACCTGGCCCCGGACGGGCTGAACAACATCTTTTTCACCAATTCCGGATCGGAGTCGGTCGATTCTGCGCTTAAAATTGCCTTGGCCTACCACCGCGCCAGGGGCGAAGGGCACCGTACCCGCCTCATCGGTCGCGAGCGCGGCTATCACGGTGTGAATTTTGGTGGCATGTCGGTGGGTGGTATGGTCCCCAACCGCAAGGTATTTGGCCCCTCATTGCTGCCCTCGGTCGACCATATGCGGCATACCTTCAACCTCGAGGAAAATGCCTATACGCGCGGTCAGCCGCAGTGGGGAACGCACCTGGCGGATGACCTCGAGCGCCTTTGTGCCTTGCACGACGCATCCAATATTGCCGCGGTCATCGTCGAGCCCGTACCCGGGTCGTCTGGAATTCTGCCACCGCCGGTGGGTTACCTGGAGCGCTTGCGGGAGATTTGCGACCGCCACGGCATCCTGTTGATCTTCGACGAAGTCATTTCTGCCTTCGGCCGCCTGGGCGCCCCGTTCGCTGCAGACCGCTTCGGTGTAATCCCTGACCTGATGACCATGGCCAAGGGCCTGACCAACGGTGTGATTCCGATGGGGGCCGTACTGGTGCATGAGAAAATACACGATGCGCTGATGAACGGTCCGGAGCAGATGATTGAGCTGTTCCATGGCTACACCTATTCGGGCCACCCGGTGGCCTGCGCTGCCGCGTTAGCCAGCCTGGAGGTATACGAGGAAGAGGGTACCTTCGAGCAGGCCAGGGAATTGCAGGGTCATTTCGAAGATGCCATCCACTCGCTGGATGATCACCCCAAGGTGACGGATGTGCGTAACTTTGGCCTGATGGGTGGTATCGACCTGCAGTCACGTGAAGGTGCGCCGGGTGCACGGGGAATGGAGGTCCACAAGAAGTTTTTCTGGGAGGAAGACATCGTCGTACGCCACAGCGCCGACCTGTTGCAGTTTTCACCGTTCCTGAACTCCAGGCCGGAAGACATCACCATGACTTTCGAGACCGTCAGGAAGGTTCTGGACAGCATTGATTAAAAGGATTAGAAAATGAGTATTAATACCGTAGGGCACTTTATTAATGGCCAGGCTGTCGCAGACAGCGGGCGCTGCCAGGATGTATTCAACCCGGCCACCGGAAAAGTGGTTCGGCAGGTTGCGCTGGCTTCGAAGACAACCGTAGAAACCGCAATTGCAGCCGCTGAGGCCGCGTTTCCCGCTTGGCGTAACACACCTCCATTAAAGCGGGCACGCGTCATGTTCCGTTTCAAGGAGCTGCTGGAGCAGAACGCCGATAAGGTGGCCGCGCTGATTACCGAGGAACACGGCAAAGTACTGCACGATGCGCTGGGCGAGTTTCAGCGCGGTGTCGAAGTGGTGGAGTATGCCTGTGGTGCACCTGAGTTCCTGAAAGGCGAGCACAGTAAGAACGTCGGTCCGGCAATCGACAGCTGGAGTGAATTCCAGCCGCTTGGTGTGGTGGCCGGCATCACTCCGTTCAATTTCCCGGCCATGGTGCCCATGTGGATGCACCCGATGGCCATCGTCTGTGGCAATACCTTCGTGTTGAAACCCTCGGAGCGTGACCCTTCCGCACCGATGCTGATTGCTGAACTGTTCAAACAGGCCGGCCTGCCCGATGGTGTGTTCAACGTGGTTAACGGTGACAAGGAAGCCGTCGATACATTGCTTACCGACCCGCGTGTTCAGGCGGTCTCCTTCGTCGGTTCCACGCCCATCGCCGAGTACATATACAGCACCGGCAGCGCCAATGGTAAGCGGGTCCAGGCCCTGGGCGGGGCGAAGAACCACGCCATCGTGATGCCGGACGCCGATATGGACAACACGGTGTCCGCCCTGATGGGCGCGGCCTACGGCTCCTGTGGCGAACGCTGCATGGCCATCTCTGTGGCGGTTGCTGTGGGTAATGACACTGCAGATACCCTGGTCAGCAAGTTAAAAGAAGAGTTGGCCGGGCTGAAAGTGGGTAACGGCTGCGACAACTCTAACGATATGGGTCCGCTGGTAACCGGGCCGCACCGTGACAAGGTACGCGGATACATCGACCTTGGCGTTGAAGAGGGCGCCGACCTGGTGGCTGATGGACGTACCCTTAAAGTCGAGGGCCATGAAGAGGGCTTCTTCCTGGGCGGCACGCTGTTCGACCATGTCACACCGGAAATGAAAATCTACAGCGACGAAATCTTCGGCCCGGTTCTCTGTATTGTGCGCGCTCATAATATGCAGGAAGCGATGGACCTGATCGACAACCATGAGTACGGCAACGGCACTTGCATCTTCACCCGGGATGGTGAGGCGGCACGTTTCTTCGCCGATAACATTAAGGTGGGGATGGTCGGGGTAAATGTACCGCTGCCTGTGCCGGTCGCCTACCACAGCTTCGGCGGCTGGAAGCGGTCCCTGTTCGGCGACCTGTTCGCCTACGGCCCCGATTCGGTCCGTTTTTACACCCGGCGCAAGACCATCACGCAACGCTGGCCGGCAGGCGGTGTGCGTGAAAAAGC
>CAYUBS010000033.1:0-23881 GCA_964443145.1 uncultured Wenzhouxiangellaceae bacterium
TCCCAGTTGCGGAGCACGACGGATGGCGGACAGCTCTGCCCTGCGGGTGGACGAAATCCTGCCTGATCAGTCTTCGAATTTGAACGACACGCTGACTTTAGTGCGATAGGAAACGACTTTGCCGTTTTCGATCTGCATGTCTTGTGTAACTACCTCGGCGATACGAAGGTCACGCAGACTCTCGCCAGCACGTGCTATCGCTGCCGCTGCTGCCTTCTCCCAGGATTCAGAACTCGTTCCGACGAGTTCGACGACTTTATAGACACTTTCTGCCATGGTTTTCTCCTTCCGTAAACGACTGAGTTGATGGGTGGACGAAGATTCCGCGGCGACCTGACCCGTCAGATCCACCATATCACAGGTGTTGATAGCCACCAAATCCAGGGGCCCATTGATGGCAAATAGTGCGCTGAAGTGCAGTCACTCGTGGGCGCTCACAAGCCAGAGAATCTCGAGAAATGGGCAGAAAGCCCAGTCAATTTTCAGGCAACCGCCCTACTCCATTCTGCAAACGCACTCGTCCTGAGATCCCGATAGTGCTGAGCGCGAACTAGATGTCTACCTGGGTTCACCGCCGTGACTCCGCATCAATTGCTTGAAGAACCGTTTGGCCGACGTAAAAGGTATCACCGTATCGCCTCTAGGCTGACGATGATCCCTCTCTTAGCCAGTTAATCTTCGATGTCTCTGTGACTGAGATTGAAGCGGTAGTAAAGCCAGACGGTGCAGGAAATGATATCGGGAGGGAACCGGTGGCGTTTGTAAGTATTCATTAACCAAGTTTGTCAAAATCGGCCATTTAACTTGGCGGTACCCTGAAAAGATATTGAGATTATCAGATGACAGCTTTCGGTCGGTTAACATAACTCAACCAGCATAGCTGTCCGGGTCAATTCCTTCGCACCGGACAATGTGTTAACCATGTGTCCGGAATGCACCCAAAGGAAAATGGTGAGCCGTGTAGGATTATTCCGGGCATCGTCGGCAACTGCTCCTGCGTTGCTCTACCTCCTACATCCCTGTAGTCGTGCCCCTCTTATTGATTGCCTTTGACCAGGGTCCGGTTGATTTCGGCCACTGGAAACTCATTCACCAAAGGTCCGATTCCCTCAAGCGCCGAGTCAGCGTCATTGTAATTCCGGCTTTGAAAGCTCAGGAATGAACCGTCTTCCAATGTCACGAGTATGGTGCCATCCGGGTTAACGGTAGCTGGCAAACCGCCAACGCGAACTTGTCGACCCGACTGTAGCATTCCCATTGCGGCAAGACCGCCAAAAGCACCTAGGCCGCCACTGCTGCCCGCTCCTCCAGTTAACGACACATCTGCCGAAACCCCGCCTTTTTCATAACGGGCGGTCGTTATGGAAAGACCCATGGTTTTGTTTTGTTCAAAACTGGTACGCTTCCAGCCAGCGACATCCTCCAGAAAATATTCACCCACTTCGCCTTCGAGTTTCTGGTCAAGCCCGTCAAGACATAGTCGTGCTAAGTTACGAGCTTCGGAATACTCGCCATTTTTCTGCAACTCGTCGATCCTGGAGCAGTTATCCAAAAGATCGCCACCCACCTCGAGTTGGGCATGGGCTGGGGGCAGCGTCATGGATAGCAGAACTGCCGTGGTAAGACCGGTTAGTGTTTTTTTCATGATATCCCTCGTGCATCAGTCAAATTGCCATTTTGAGCAATCCTAAATGACAGAAGTTCAGTTTATACCACTTGATTAATTGGAGTAAGTGCAAAAATTTTGAGCTACTCGACAAATAGCTTACCGATTGTTCCGTACACATGGTTTACACACATAAGCATATCGGGAGATCCCGCAGGAATGAGAATAATTTGAAAAAATGGTGGGCCGTGTAGGATTATTCCGGGCATCGTGCCCTACACCCCTCCCAGTAAATGATGGTCAACCATCGTTAAGTGGTCACAATTTGGACACAAGGGACTCCAAAGCTCCTATGCCCACTGAATTCCAACCGGATGTCACCATCAATGCGGGGAATCCAGTTCCTCCTGAATGCGCTGTTTTGAGGTTTCCAGAACCGCCATGATGTCCTCATGCGTCGTTGATGGTTCGTTGTTGTAATTCATTAGAGTGTGGGCATATTCGTGACCAGGAACCTTTTCATCAATCACGAACCGCACCGACTGTATGGCTGTATTATGGTGATTGTATTCCCCGTCTATTTCCAATGAGGAATACTTGAGTGCGCAGAACAGGCTCCACTGTCCTCTTTCGAGATCGTCTTCACACTCTCTGTCATCGCCCTGATGCCAACAACTGGAATCCGCCAGCAGCGTTTCTGCCAGGTCTACGATTTCAATATCTTTCCCTGTTACCGGGGGGCTATACCCCAGTATATGGCCATGTTCAGATTTCCGTCCGCGATAGAAATGTATTCCCAGGGAAAATACCCCAGGGAAGACTTCATATAGATCTCTTCATCTCGCCTGTGGACAACGATTTCATAATCTATCGGCGTAGTCCTACCGCTCGGATAGGTCACGGTGCCAGTCACTTTTTGGTTACGCACCAATGAAAACAGGGCTTCGATACTCAATCCGCCGCCCAACGATTCCGGAGGCAGATTCATGGAAATAGTGTAACCCTCAAGAAACTCGCTTTTCCCTTCCAATTTTCCAGCGTTTTGTTGGAATTTGAATGGAAGATAGTCGTCGGGAAGTTCAGTCTGAGAGGCGTCGTCTGCCCTTGCCGGGCAGGCGACTGCCAGGAAGACGACAAGAACCGCTTTTGCTGTGATTGAATTCAAATTCCGCTATCCGCAACCAGCAATGGCGTTGAACCCGCTCGCCGTTGATGCGATTTCGTTATACGCCTCGATGATACGTTCCGAGTCGAGTCCTGCATGTCATCATTATACCCCCGTCTTATAGAAACCTTAAAAAAGAGTCTCGATTCCCTGCTCCCGGCTACTTGCTGGGAATATTTGGGATCAGAGTAAAAACTATGGAAAAAAGGTGAAAATTCCGGAAAAAATGGTGGGCCGTGTAGGATTCGAACCTACGACCATCGGATTAAAAGTCCGGTGCTCTACCAACTGAGCTAACGGCCCCGTAGAGGAGGCGGAATTGTAGGGGAAATTGCCTCCGTTCTCAAGGATTTTGGCGATATTTTGTTGGATCGGGCAACCCTGAAGCCTCAAACCCCTCCTTTCGTATTCGGCAGGAGTCACAAACTCCGCAGGCACGCCCTTCCCCGTCGGCCTGGTAGCAGGAAACGGTCAGCGAGTAATCCACACCCAGGCTGGCGCCCAGTTGAATGATCTCGGCCTTGGTTTGATCAACCAGTGGCGTGTGGATGGTCATGCTCCCACCTTCCACGCCGGCCTTGGTGGCCAGTCGCGCCATCACCTGGTAGGCCGCTATGAACTCCGGCCGACAATCCGGATAGCCTGAGTAATCGACCGCGTTCACGCCGATAAAAATATCGTCTGCACCCAGCACTTCGGCATAAGCCAGCGCCAGTGACAACATGATGGTATTGCGCGCAGGCACATAGGTGACCGGGATACCGCTGGTTTCAGCCTCGGGGACATCGATGTCGTCGGTCAGTGCGGAACCACCGATGGCGCGCAGATCCAGCGGCAATATCTTCAGCGGCACGCCTGCAACATCAGTTACCCGCCTGGCTGCATCCAGCTCTGAACGATGGCGCTGGCCGTAATCAACCGATAGCGCGTAACAGTCAAAGTCCTGTTCCTGCGCGTAGGCCAGAGCGGTTACCGAATCCAGTCCGCCGGAAACCAGCACTACGGCTTTTTTTACTTTACTCATTGCCTGCTCCAATACTCACTTGCCGGGCTCATCGCCCCACAACAATTTGTGCAATTGCAGTTGAAACCTCACCGGGAGGCGGTCTTCCAGGATCCACTCTGCGAGGGCTTTGGGATCTACCAGGCCCCAGGCCGGTGAAAACAATACATCGCAATAACTTCCCAGCATATGTTCGCGCAGTTGCGCCCTCGCCCACTCGTAATCGCTACGCGAACAGATGACGAATTTCAGCTGGTCTTTTGGCGTCAGCTCCGCGAGGTTCGACCAGAGATTCTTGCTTTCCTCACCCGAATCCGGGGTTTTCAGGTCCATGACGCGGCTTATGCGGCGATCGGCCAGGCCAATATCGACCGCCCCGCTGGTCTCCAGAGAAACCTGGAAACCTTCGTCACATAAAAGGGTGAGTAATTCGGAGCAACGCTTTTGTGCCAGCGGTTCGCCGCCGGTCACGCAGACATAGGGGGTTTCGTGGCCGCGGATCGCATCCAGAATTTCATCGAAGTGCTTCCACTCGCCACCATAGAAGGCGTATTCACTATCGCAGTAGGTGCAGCGCAGAGGACATCCGGTCAGACGAACAAAGACGGTAGGCAAGCCAGCCTGCAGGGCCTCACCCTGGAGGGAATGGAAAATCTCGGTGATTTTCAGCATCCCTTCGCGAGAAGTCGCGTGGCGATGCTCTTTGAGTTGTTCTGACATGTGCACATTGTAAGGCTTACCGGTCCAACGGGGCAGTTCTCTTACAAACATCCGGCTGGATAGCTTGCCAGATCAAATCTCTAAGTCGAATAGCCTGATGAGTAATCAAATCCTAACAATGTGTATAAGTGTGTATACTTGAACAGTCGACAAATCATCAAACGCCTGAAGAGCGACGGCTTCGAACTCAGGCGCGTTAAAGGCAGCCACCACTTCTTCAAGCATTCAAACGGCAAAATCGTAATTGTTGCCCACCCAAAAAAGGATTTTCCTATGGGTACTTTGAAGACCATATACAGAAGCGCTGGATGGACTTGAATTAATGGAGTCGCAATGAGATACCCAATCATCCTTCACACTGATGACCATCAGCAATTCGGTGTTACCGTTCCGGATCTACCAGGATGTTTTTCCGTCGGTGATTCAATCCAGAACGCCATTGATAACGCACATGAAGCCATCATGCTTTATGTGGAATGCATGGCTGCAGATGGCGAGCCAATTCCATCACCCTCTGAGATTGTAGACATGTCCGAATTTTACCCAGACGAAGGGACCGCCCTATTGGCCTATGTGGACGTGGATCTGGAGCCCATATTGGGTCCAGCCAAAAGAATTAATATCACCATTAGACCGTCGATTCTTCAGATAATCGACAACCGGGCGAAAGCTCGTGGAATGAACCGTTCTGAGTACTTGGCTTATGCCGGCACTCATTTCGAGGAACCAAAGAAACTAGCGACCTGATTGTCGGCCTAAAGCCGCAAAACCCTTCGAATGGATCCATCCGAGGGTTCTAGTAATGGCCTTCCATACGCATGGAACGTAAGCGGTTTTCGGCCAGGCGGGACAACGTGGTGTCCGGGTAGTTTTCCTGTACCTGGGTCAGGGCCGCACGGGCGCTGTCCCACTGTTCCAACTCATAATGGGTGTAGCCGATTTTGAGCAGTGCATCAGGTGACTTGGGGCTTTCCGGGTACTGGTCAAGCAAGCTCTGGAAGGACTTCAACGCGATGTCGTAATTTCGTGTTACGTAGTACGACTCGCCCAGCCAGTATTGTGCGTTGTCCGCATACTCGCTGTTGGGGTACTGGTCCAGGAACGATTGGAAATCTTCCGCAGCGTCTGCGTAGCGCAGCTCTTTGAGGGCCTGGAAAGCCTGGTCGTAAGAAGCCTTTTCGTCAGCGGCTATAGCAGCTGCGGACTGGCTCTGGGACACGGGCTGGGCAATGCCGGTCACTTCAGATTGCGATTCCATCGGGGTGCGCACTTCTGGCGTATCGGCTGATGGCGAAACTGAAGGGCCGGGCGTCGCTGGCCGGGTGCTGACCACCGGTCCGCCTCCAACCGACGGTTGTGCATTACGCACGTCAGACAAGCGCTGGTCGAGGTCCAGGTATTGGTCGCGTTGCCGCCGCTTCAGGTTTTCGAGCTCCCGGTCCTGCTCTTCGAGCTGACCCGTGAGTGTTCGTAATTCGTCCTGAAGTTCCTGTACCTGGATCACCAGGTTGGCCATTGCCGAACCATCCATATCCTGCGCTAGCAATGGGGATGTGGCTGACATAGATACGATGATGGCCAGCGTGGGGCCGGCCATCAAGGCTTTATAGTTGAAACGATGGATCATGATCATTGTGCCGTGTAGACAATCTCCACGCGCCGATTCTGGGACCAGCAGTCATCGTCGCTTACGCGGCAGGTCGGGCGTTCTTCACCGTAGCTAACCACGGTAAGCTGATTGCCCATAGCACCCTGTGCAGACATCAGTCCGGACACAGCGTTGCCACGGCGTTCGCCGAGACCCAGGTTGTATTCACGGGTTCCGCGCTCGTCGGCATGGCCTTCAAGCGTTACCCGAGCGCTGCTGTGAGCCTTGGCGTAAGCTGAATGGGCGGTAACGATCCCACGGTATTCCGGGCGTACGGTTGATTTATCGAAATCAAAGTAAATGACACGCTTGGAAAGCAGGCTTTCCGGGTTGTCGAAATTGCGTGCATCAGTGTAATCACGAGCATCAGGCGCGCCTGATGTGTCTACATCTGTCGAAGGTGTCGTATCCGGCGTAGTATCCGGCGTGGTGTCGGTTTCGGGCGTTGACTTACAGGCAGCCAGGGCCAATACCATTGTCAGTGCGAGCGTAATTCTCCATGCGCTTTTCATCGTTTCCTCCAGGTTTTTTATATGTGAGCCGTCCTCTTCGACTTCTCTCTTAACTTATCCGGTCATTCTACCTGATAACAGGCGACCATGCGGGCTCCCGAACGTCCCCTTCACTCAGAATTAGTCGTTGTCTGACGTTGCCATCTGCAGATACAGCAGATAACACGCCCCGGGTGCCCTCCCGGGTTGCGTATAGAATCATACTGCCATTGGGGGCAAAGCTGGGAGACTCATCCAGCTTACCCGGTGTCAGTACGGAAAATCGTTCGGTTTCAATGTCCCAGATGGCTATACGATACTCGTTTCCTCTGCCTTGTGCTACAGCAATCCTGCGGCCATCAGGGGAAACGCTGGCACGTGCATTGTAGTCCCCCTCAAGGGTCACTCTTTCAGGTGTTCCGCCGCTGGGGGAGACCCGGTAAATCTGTGGCCGACCACCTCGATCTGAAGTGAAATAAATGTACTTACCATCAGGTGCCCAAACCGCTTCTGTGTCGATCGACCAGTGCTGGGTGATCTGCTCGGTACGACCGGTCGCGCGATCCCTTACATAGATTTCCGGGTTCCCGGAACGGGACAACGTCAGTGCCATTTTTTTACCGTCGGGTGAGAATGAAGGTGCACCGTTGATACCCTTACCACCGGAGATCAACTCGCGGGCTCCTGTGGACACATCCTGCATGTACACCGCTGAGTTCCCCTGTTCAAACGACACGTAAGCCAGGTGGCGTCCATCGGGTGACCATGCCGGGGATAGCAGCGGCTCAGGCGAGCCGACAATCGACTGGGGTCCGTATCCATCGGCGTCAGCGACAATCAGTTCATATCGACTGTTATCCCCCAGGCCCGTTGCGGTGATGTATGCAATACGGGTTGCAAACGCGCCCGGTACGCCGGTCAGCTCTTCATATATAGCATCGGCGACGCGGTGTGCACCGTAGCGCAGGTCACCGGGCCCGACCGAGGTGATCCGCGAAAGCAGCATTTCCTGCGTGTGAACATCGAACAACTGGTAGACCAGCTCGTGTCCTGCGCCATCCGCCGGCGTGCGAACTTTGCCAATGACGATGTAATCCACCTTCATCAATCGCCAGGTTCCGTAACGGATATTTTCCGCTTCTGCCGGGCGATCAACCATCTGGTCAACCGCCATCGGTTTGAACAGGCCGGAGCGGTACAGGTCGTTGGAGATAACCGAATCAACACTGTCGGCTGGCGGCGCCGTGGAATCTTCCCACTGGAACGGCACGATCGCGATCGGCAAGGCGCTGGCATTGCCGCTGATGATCTCGATCTGCAGCTGGGCTTCGGCTGACTGGAAAGCCAGCAGTGCGATGAATATCAGGAATAATTTTTTCACGTTTTTAATCACCGTCATAGATAAAAATGAAATCGATTTGTCTCTGGAACACGTCCTCGAAACCTCGATAGGGTAGCGATCCGCCGCGTTCTACTGCAGCAATAATAGACCGCCGTGTGGCCTGGTCGCCATTGCACTTGCCAGCGATGGCGGCAGAGATTACTTCGCCGCCCGGAATCTGCACGATTTTCAGCGTGCAACGCAACCCGGCTTGCGCGGTGGGGGGGCGCAACCAGTTTTGCGTAACAACCGACTGGATCGCCGCCTGGTAGTTGTCACTTTTTGTCGCCATCTGACCTGCACGAAACTCCCTGGCTTCTGCATCAGCCTGGCGTTGCGCAAAGGCCTGTTGCTGCAAACGCTGCTGTTCCAGCAACTTATCCTGCTTGCGAGCCTCGAGCTGCTTCATGCGCTCCTGTTCCACTTTGCGCTGTTTTTCTGCTACCTCGCGCTGGGCCCGCACCTGGTCCAGCTCGCGCTGCTGCTTCAGGCGCTCATCTTCCATCTTGCGTTCACGTTCCATACGCAACTTCTGCAGACGGTCCTGGGCATCGCGTTTCTTCTGTGCATCCAGATCTCTTTTACGCTTCTCTGCAGCGTCCTCTCTACGCTTTTTCTGCTCCAGGTCACGCTGCTTCTGCCGTTCGAGTTCTTCGGCACGTGAACGCCGCCGATCCTCCATTTCCACTGCCTGCTTCGCCGCATCGCGCTGTTCTTTAATGGCGGCGGTATCCACTATCACCGCCTCGATCGTCAGGCCCAGGTTCTGGGGCTTACGGAACGGCTCCCAGCTCATCGTGCCCAGCACCACAAACGCAGCCATCAGGACATGAACCCCGATAGCCAGGCCGAATGCCCTGAGGCGCTCGTTAAATTCCTGCCAGAAAGACACGACTTACTCCGTGTCTCCCTCCGGCCCAAGTCCCAACTCCATCGGGTCACTCATCAAGCCGACTTTCGTCACGCCGGCTTTTTGCAGCAACACCATGGCATTGTAGACCTGGCCGTAATTGGCCCTCTCATCTCCTCCGACGAGTACCTGGATATCCGGATTCCGGCTGACGATCGCCGTTACCATGGTCACCAGGGACTCCGGGTCGATTAATCCACTGCTGGTGCCGTCCAGATCACCGCCCGCGTTCAGGTACAGGTCGCCGTTCGTTAATACGGTGATTACCAGCGGCTCATCGTTTTCCTGCGTATCCATCGGCTCGGCATCCGCCTTGGGCAGCTCTACCTCCACACCCAGGTTCAGCAGCGGTGCCGTGATCATGAAAATCACCAGCAAAACCAACATCACGTCGATATACGGAACGACGTTAATTTCTGCAATTGGGCGACGGCGGTTGCGAGAAGCTCCCATGAGTCTCTACTCCCCTTCGATCAGGTGCGCCTGCCGTTGCAGGATGCTGGAGAACTCTTCCTTGAAGTTGTCGTAGCGAACTTCCAGACGTTCAACCTGGTTCGAAAACCGGTTGTAGGCAATCACAGCCGGGATAGCCGCAAACAGGCCCATGGCCGTTGCGATCAACGCCTCTGAAATACCTGGCGCGACCATCGCGATGGTCGCCTGGTTGACGCTAGCGAGCTGGTGGAATGAGGTCATGATGCCCCAGACCGTCCCGAACAGCCCGACATACGGGCTGGTAGAACCAACCGTTGCCAGGAAATTCAAATGGTGCTCCAGGCTTTCGGTTTCCCGGGTCAGCGCAATTCGCATCGAGCGCTGAGCACCTTCCAGCATCGCTGCGGGGCCCATTCTGCCCTGTTGGCGCATACGCAAAAACTCGGCAAAGCCGGAGTCGAAAATCCGCTCCATGCCGGTAGATACGCGGTGGGCGCCGGTGATGCTCTCATGCAGCACCGTCAGGTCAGTACCGGACCAGAATTTTTCCTCGAACGCATTTGCTTCCTTTTCCGCTCTCGACAAAACCTGCCGCTTCCGGAAAATGATCAACCAGGAGGCTATTGAAGCCATCAGGAGGATCGCCATCACGCCCTTTACCATCCAACTGGCTTCCCAGATCAGTTGCCAGACTTGTAAGTCATTCGTCATCTTGTAGTAACTCCGCCTTTATCCATGCCGGCATACGTGCTGGCTTGAGACTGTCCGCATGGAGCATGACCGCGCTGAGTTCAGCCGAGGCCACCACCACTCCATCTGTTTTTCTTGTCATTTCCTGCCGGAAACCCTGCCTTACACCTTTTACCCAAAGCAACTGCGCACTGACCAGCAATTCGTCATCCAGCCGCGCGGCCTTTCTGAACTTCACGTTGATCTCATGCACCACCCAGATCAGCCCGAATTTATCCCTGAGCTCGGTTTGAGAAATACCCCGGTCACGGAGCATCTCGGTGCGCGCACGCTCAAAAAAATTCAGGTAGCGGGCGTGGTAAACGACCCCGCCGGCATCGGTGTCTTCGAAATACACCCTAACTTGCCAGACAAAAGGCTCGATATTAAGTTCACTCATTTGCGGAAGAGATCCTCGCCTCCACTGGCCGGTTTTTCCAATCCGAAATGCCGGTAGGCCTTTGCCGTCGCCATTCGTCCACGCGCTGTACGGCTGATGTAGCCCTGTTGAATCAGGTAGGGTTCAAGCACATCTTCAACCGTGCCACGCTCTTCGGAAAGGGACGCGGCGATACTGTCGACACCGACCGGGCCGCCATCAAACTGCTCAATGATCATGCGCAACATGCGCCGGTCCATGGTATCGAAGCCCTGCTCATCCACCTGTAACAACTTCATGGCGGCGACTGCGATGTGTGAATCTATAAACCCATCGGCCTTCACCTGGGCAAAATCCCTGACCCGCCGCAGCAATCGATTCGCCACCCGTGGGGTGCCCCGGGATCGCCTCGCAATTTCCAGCGCCCCTTCATTATCAACATCAATCTGCAGGATTCCTGCCGATCTTATGACAATCCGGGACAATTCTTCGGCGCTGTAAAACTCCAGCCGCTCGACGATGCCGAAACGATCCCGCAATGGCGAGGTCAACAACCCGGCCCGGGTGGTCGCCCCGATCAACGTGAAACGCGGCAAATCCAGCTTGATCGAACGCGCAGCAGGACCCTCGCCGATCATGATGTCGATCTGGAAATCCTCCAGCGCCGGGTACAGGACTTCCTCGACCACGGGCGAAAGACGGTGGATCTCATCGACGAACAGCACATCACCGGGTTGCAGGTTGGTGAGCAGCGCAGCCAGGTCACCAGCCCGCTCCAGAACCGGACCGGAAGTCTGACGCAGGCTAACGCCGAGCTCATGCGCAATAACGTGCGCCAGGGTGGTCTTACCCAGCCCGGGTGGACCAAAAATCAAGGTATGATCGAGTGCGTCTTTGCGCTGCTTGGCGGCCTCCAGAAAAATCCCGAGTTTTTCGCGCATGGCAGGCTGACCGATGTACTCATCCATGGTCTGCGGCCGCAAGCTGGCATCCAGTGCAAAATCTTCAACACTGTCTTCGGGTGAGATGACGCGGTCGTCGGCTTCGTTCATCTACGGCCTCACCTTTGACTGCAACGCCAGCCTGATAATTTCTTCCACACCCATTTCGGGCGTCGCCACCTTTCTGGCCATGGAACTGGATTCCTGCGGCTTGTAACCCAACGACACCAGCGCCGTGATGGCTTCGTTGACCGCACTGGCCGGGGCAGCAGGCACGCTGCCTTGCGAGGCCGTACCGGACACGGGGATAACGTCAAGCTTGTCTTTGAGTTCCATGATGATGCGCTCGGCGGTCTTCTTACCGATACCAGGAATGCGGGTTAATGAGGCGGTGTCATTGTCGGCCACGTAGCGCGCCAGCTCTTCACTGCTGCCGCCGGACAATATAGCCAGGGCCATCTTGGCGCCGATGCCGCTGATCTTCAGCAACTGGCGAAAGAATGTTCTCTCGGCCTCATTGGAGAAGCCATACAGGGTATGGCTGTCTTCCTTGACCGAATGGTGCGTCAGGATAACCACGGCCTGGCCGAGTTCGGGCAGATCGTAGAAAACCGAAAGAGGAGCTTCAACTTCGTAACCAACACCACCCACGTCGATGACCATCAGTGGCGGTAGCTTGTGGATCAGGGTTCCTGCCAGGCGTGCGATCATCTTTGTTGTAATGCCTGCATGCGGTTGGTCGTCTGTTGTGTGTGCTGGTGACATAATGCCACAGCCAACGCATCTGCGGCGTCCTCGGCTGGTATTTCCTGGAGCCTTAGCAATATCTTGATCATGTGCTGAACCTGGACTTTGTCGGCCCCGCCCCGCCCCACTATGGCCTGCTTTACCGACCTCGGCGAATACTCGGCTACCGGCAAGTCGTTGGAGACGGCGGCACAAATGGCCGCACCGCGAGCCTGACCCAGTTTCAGGGCCGAAGAGGCGTTTTTACTCATAAACACATTCTCAACCGCCACTTCTTGCGGGGCATATTCCTGGATCACTTCTACGATGCCTTTGAAGATGATACCCAAACGCTGAGGAAATTCTCCTCCGCCGGTTTTAATCACTCCGTAGTGGACCGGGCTGACCCGGTCACCATCCACTTCGATAATGCCGTAGCCAGTGAAACGCGAACCCGGATCAATGCCCAGAATCCGCATCAGTCTTCGTAGGCTTCGTCTGGAATATCTGCGTTGGAGTAGACGGCCTGAGTGTCATCCAGATCTTCGAGCGCATCGATGAACCTGACAATTTTCTGGCCGGCTTCGAGATCCAGCTCAACCTCCAGACTGGCCCGCATGATCACCTCGGCATTGGCTGGAGTAATTCCAGCCTCTTCCATCGCCACGGCCACGTCTGTGTAGGCTTCGGGAGAGGTGACCACTTCGATCGAACCATCCTCTTCACTCACAATGTCGTCCGCCCCGGCCTCCAGTGCTACTTCCATCACAGCGTCTTCTGACGTTCCGGGCTCAAAGTTGAACACCCCGATCTTGTCAAACATGTAGCCCACAGAGCCATCCGTTCCCAGGTTACCGCCGGCCTTGGAAAAGGCGTGGCGCACTTCGGCAACGGTGCGGTTACGGTTATCAGTAAGGGTATCGACCATCACGGCCACACCATTAGGCGCATAGCCTTCGTAACGAATCTCCTCGTAGATCACACCTTCAAGTTCGCCCGCGGCTTTCTTGATCGTCCGCTCTATCGTGTCCTTCGGCATATTGGCTGCATTGGCCTTCAGGATCGCCAGGCGAAGCCGTGGATTGGCATCCGGATCACTACCACCTTCACGTGCAGCAACGCTCAACTCACGGTTGGCGCGAGTAAAAACTTTTCCGCGCTTGGCATCTACCGCTTTCTTGCGGTGCTGGATATTGGCCCATTTACTGTGTCCAGCCATAGCTGATCCTTCCTTAATTCGTTAAATTAACAGATTATTTTATCACGCAGAAGCGTGGTCGAAGCCGCCGGTTTCAAGAAATTTAGCGGTTTGCCGTGCCACCTCTGCGGAAAACAGCATCCCGGTGTGCGTGACCGGTAAAACCAGGTGGTCTTTTAGCCCGTCGACCCGGGTTTCCTTCACTGCGACCGTGCCATCACTGGGTTTCTCCGCGCCACCAACCAGCCTGCCCAGGCCAGCGGGTTTTGACCCGGCAATCATGCCAGTTTCATGGCTGCCGTCCAGGTGTGGGTAACCTTCCTCGAGGGTTGAGCGGATCTCACCGAAGAGCTTCGCCGATCCGGGAATTCGTCCCGACCGGCGAGTTGTGTCACTGCCCTTGAGCGGGCTGCCCAACAGCACAACCCGGCCTGCCGGCAATGTCTGTTCCGCTGCCGCCTGGAGGTTGCTAAGCATTTTCAGCGTGACCAGCCCGCCCAGGCTATGGCTGACGAAGTGCACTTGCCCGGCCTGCGTGGCCCGGGCGAACTCAACCAGCGCCTGGGCGTGTTCTGCCAGCGGCTTCCGGGTAGTCCGATAAGCAAACCGGCGCACCGGGTAACCGGCTGCCTCCAGGCGCCTGGCCAGCGGGGCCATGACCCAGCCACCCATCCACAAACCATGTACCAGAATGACTTCAGGTTTCATTTGCATTCCTGGGACTCAACGATGCACTGACCCGCCGCGACCGCATCAATGACTCGACCGAGACCATGGCCAGTGCAAACCAGATGCAGGAAAAGGCCACCGCGTGACCGCGGGTGAAGGTTTCCCCGTAGATGAAAACGGACATCAGGAAAGTCAGGGATGGGGCTATGTACTGAAAAAAGCCAAGCGTGGAGAGCCGGAGCGTACGGGCGGCCACGTTGAACCAAACCAATGGCAGGATGGTAACCAGGCCTGCCAGTACCAGCAGCACGTCGATCTGCAGGTCGCCGCTGCCAAATTCCAGGCTGCCACCACGTATTGCCCAGACCATGAACAGCAGAGCTGGAATAGCCAGCAACAGGGTTTCCCACAACAGACCTATCATGGGCCCGACATCGAGCATTTTCCGGATCAGTCCGTATAGCCCGAAAGAGAACGCCAGGCCAAGAGAAACCCAGGGTGGTGTGCCGAGAAACCAGCCCAGATAGACCGTACCCGAAGCGGCGATTACCACCCCAGTAGTCTGAATCAGTGTCAGGCGCTCCTTCAGAAACAAAAACCCCAGCAGGAAACTGACCAACGGGCCGATGAAGTAGCCCAGGCTAGTGGCCAGGATCTGGTTGTTCATTACCGCCCAGACAAAAATGAACCAGTTGAAAACCACCAGCGAACCACTGATAAATAAAATAAACACTGTTCTGCCGGGCAACCGCATGTTCTGAAAAAATGCCTTGCCGTCACGCAGCAACAGGAAACCGGCCAGCATGGGAATCGACCAGAGAATCCGGTGCGCAATTACTTCCAGCGGAGGGACCGACTGGATCTGTTTGAAATAAATCGGCACCAGCCCCCACAAAAGATAGGCAGCGAGCGCCGCGGTTACACCCGTGCGTTCAGCGCTGTGCGGTGTTTTTTCCCTGCCTTGCTTCAACTGCCCTTGCTGACATTGCGGATATGTAGTTCAGCCAGTTGCTTATCCGGCACCGCTGATGGCGCCGAGGTCAGCAGGCATTGTGCGGTCGTTGTCTTCGGGAAGGCGATCACGTCACGGATGGAGTCTTCGCCCGACATCAGCGCCGCGATCCGGTCCAGCCCGAAGGCGATTCCGCCGTGCGGCGGGCAGCCATATTTCAACGCATCCAGCAGGAAGCCGAACTTCTGCTGTGCTTCTTCCTCGCCAATACCCAGCAACTTGAACACGGCCTGCTGCATTTCAGGATTGTGGATACGGATTGAGCCTCCACCGATTTCCGAACCGTTCAGCACCATGTCGTAACCCTTGGAAAGCGCCTCGCCGGGGTTGGCCAGCAACGCTTCCGGTGCAGCTTCGGCCGGAGCTGTAAAGGGGTGATGCACGGCCATGTGACGCTGCGCATCCTCGTCCCATTCAAACATTGGGAAGTCGTTGACCCACAGCGGTTGCCAGCCTTCCTGCACCAGCCCAAAGTCCTGCCCGGCCTTGACCAGGACGGCGCCCATAAAGGTGCTGACGGTCAACCAGTCGCCCGCTCCGAACAACAGGATGTCGCCGGTCTCAACACCGGTAGCTGCGGCAATCCCCTGCCAGGCTGCTTCATCCAGGAACTTGGCAATGGGCGACTGCAACCCTTCCAGGCCGGCAGCTGCATCGTTGACCTTGATCCAGGCCAGGCCTCGCGCGCCGTAGCGGCCCGCGTACTCGGTATAGTCATCAATTTGCTTACGTGACAGGCTCGCACCGCCGGGAACGCGCAGTGCGGCAACCCGGGACCCTTCATCTGCGGCGGGACCGGAAAACACGCGGAACTCCACGTGGGCTACATGCTCATCCACCGAAACCAGGTTCATTGGAATACGCAGATCCGGTTTATCCGAGCCGTAACGCTCCATCGCGTCGTGCCAACCCAGGCGCGGAAACGGGCTCGGCAGATCCACGTCCAACGTGTTCTTGAACACTTCGCGGATCATGTCTTCGGCCAGTGCCTGTACGTCAGGCTCCTCGACGAAAGACATCTCAATATCGAGCTGGGTAAATTCCGGCTGGCGATCTGCACGCAGATCCTCGTCGCGGAAACAGCGCGCGATCTGGTAGTAGCGGTCCATTCCCGCCATCATCAACAGCTGCTTGAACAGCTGGGGTGATTGCGGCAATGCGAAATACTGGCCCGCATGCACGCGGCTGGGAACCAGGTAGTCCCTTGCCCCTTCCGGTGTCGCCTTGGTCAGGATTGGCGTTTCAAACTCGGTAAACCCATGATCATCCAGGCTGTTTCGGATCGCCTTGTACATACGCGCCCGGGTGCGCAGGTTGTTCTGCATACGCGCCCGCCGAAGGTCCAGGTAACGGTACTTAAGGCGGATCTCTTCGCCGTCTTCGTCCGTCATCATCAGGGGCATGGGCGCCGAAGCATTGAGCAGTTCGACTTTCTCCGCCACTACCTCGATTTTCCCGGTGGCCATCGACTCATTCCACTGGCTTTCCGGCCGCATCCGGACCTGGCCGCTGATGCGCACACAAAATTCGTTACGCAACGCCTCGGCGTCTTTGAATGCCGGGCTTTCCGGCTCTACCACCACCTGTACGATGCCGGCATGATCGCGCAGGCCGATGAAGATCAGGCCTCCGAGGTCCCGGCGCCGGTCTACCCAGCCACAGAGTTGAACGGACTGGTCAGCGATTTGTTCTGTTACTTCGCCACAGAGGTGTGTGCGCATTTCTTGTGCTCCCGGTTTGAGCGGTCTGGTGGGTGTGGTTTCAGGTCGAACCGCTGGAACTCGGTTTCGGCTTGCTTTCAGTCTTCTTGCTTTCCGTTGACTTGGCTGCCGCCGGCTTGGAAGAAGCCGACGTAGAGGTCTTCGACGATGCGCCGCTGGAGTTGCCCGAATCGTGAAGGTTTTTCTTATCGCCTTTCTTGAAATCCGTTTCGTACCAGCCGGCGCCTTTCAGGCGAAAACCCGCCGCAGAAATCAGGCGTTCCAATTCAGCTTCGCCGCAGTCCGGGCAGTCTTTCAACGGATCATCGTTAAGCTTCTGCAGCTTCTCGAGCTTGTGGCCGCAGGACTGGCATTGGTATTCGTAAATAGGCATAAAGGTAAACCCTGTGGAAAATCCAGCAATTATAAGTGATGCAGACCTAGATGGGGACAGTGCATTCAGTTTTCCACAAGCTGAGGAGGATGCCGTCTGATATCATTTAAGGTTTGGTTCAAAGCCTTTTTGACGGAGTTAATCCAATGCGCGCTCTTCCTGTCCTTTCTATCTCTGCACTGCTCTTTCTAACAGCCTGCCAGCAAGCCGACGCACCGCCGCCTGCCGATGCCGTAGGTGAACCCGAAGTAGCGGTCCGGGAAGTTGCTGTCGAGCAAGCGAACGAGCAGCCGTCCCGTTTCGACATTTACGCCACGGTCCGGCTGACAGCCGACCTGGGACACCTCACCGACCGCCAAAAGCAGATGGTTCCACTGCTCATCCATGCGTCCAAAATCATGGACGACTTGTATTGGCTGCAGGCCTACGGTGACCGCAAGCCCCTGCTGGAATCGATCAGCGACCCGGCCATGCGTCGTTTTGCCGATATCAACTACGGGCCGTGGGATCGGCTGGCCGCTGATCAACCTTTCGTTGAAGGTGCCGGACCCAAGCCGCTGGGTGCACAGTTCTACCCGCAGGATATGACCAGGGAAGAATTCGAAGCCTGGGAACAGGAAGATAAAATCGGGCGGTACACGCTGGTGAAACGCGACCCAGCCGGCGCACTCTACCTGCAGCCTTTCAGCGAAGCCTATGCCGTCCAACTGGGCGAAGCCGCCGGGTTGCTGCGGCAGGCAGCCGAACTGGCAGAAGACCCAGAATTCGCCAACTACCTGATGATGCGGGCCTCGGCACTGGTCACCGATGATTTCCAGTTGTCCGACATGGCCTGGCTGGATATGAAGAACAACCCGATTGAGCTGGTTATCGGACCCATTGAATTCTATGAAGACCGTCTGTTTGGTTATCGTGCGTCTTATGAATCCTATGTTCTGATCAAGGATCTTGAATGGAGCGAACGGCTGGCGCGGTTTGCGCAGTACCTGCCGGAACTGCAGGTTGGCCTGCCCGTACCGGAAGCCTACAAGCAGGAAATGCCCGGCTCGGATGCTGACCTCAACGCCTATGATGTCGTCTACTACGCCGGTCACTCCAACGCCGGTTCCAAGACCATTGCGATCAATCTGCCCAACGACGAGGAAGTCCAGTTGGCCAAGGGGACACGCCGACTGCAATTGAAGAACGCCATGCTGGCCAAGTACAACCAGATCCTGGTGCCGATTTCCGACATGCTGATCGCAGACGACCAGCGCCAGCACATCACGTTTGAGTCCTTCTTCGGAAACGTCATGTTCCACGAAGTGGCCCACGGCCTGGGCATCAAGAACACACTGGATGGCCAGAGCACCGTGCGCCACGCCATGAAGGACCACGACTCTGCGCTGGAAGAAGGCAAAGCCGATATCCTGGGCCTGTACATGGTGCAAAAGCTGCGTGAAAAAGGTGAGATCACCGAAGGCGAATTAATGGATGACTACGTCACCTTCATGGCCGGCATCTTCCGCTCTGTGCGTTTTGGAGCCAGCAGCGCCCATGGCAAAGCCAACATGATTCGCTTCAATTTCTTCAAACAGGCCGGCGCCTTCGGCCGTGATGAAGAAACCGGCAAGTACCGCGTCAACCTGGCCGAGTTCGAACAGGCCGTTAAAGACCTCAGCAGCCGCCTGCTAACACTGCAGGGCGATGGCGATTATGCGGTGGTTGATGCCTTCGTGGCGGAAATGGGTAACGTAAGTCCGCAATTGCAGGCCGATCTGGACCGCCTGGCCGCTGCGGCCATCCCGGTTGATATCGTGTTTGAACAAGGCACGGAGGTCTTGGGCCTGTAAGCCCAAAAACAGCGATGGATCAGCGAATCGTCGTAAAGATCGGCAGCCAGGTTCTGTGTGACCCCGAGGGTGAACTGAACCGCGACGTGCTGGGCGGCCTGGTCGACCAGGTCAGCCGTCTGTCCGCATCAGGCTGGCAGGTGTTGCTGGTGTCATCGGGAGCTGTTGCTGCCGGGCGGGGAGTCAGCGGTAGCCAGTTGCATCGCATCAGCGACCCCGTCGCCCGCAAGCAGGTGATGGCTGCCACCGGCCAGGTCCGGCTGATGGAAACCTACCGTTCCCTGTTCGAACAGCACGGCCTGACGGTGGCGCAGGTACTGACCAGCAAGAGCGACTTCCAGACCCGCCGGCATTACCTCAATATGCGCGGCTGCATCGAAGCACTGCTGACCGCCGGTATCGTACCCATTGTCAACGAGAACGACGTAGTGGCGGTGACCGAACTGATGTTCACCGACAACGACGAACTGGCCGGGTTGCTGGCCGGCATGGTCAAAGCCGATCTGCTTTGCCTGCTGAGTGCGGTACCCGGCGTTTATGACGGTGATCCGGACGACCCGGCCACCACATGCCTCACAAGCTGGGACGAAGATAAGCACCAGATTGAAGACATCGTGTTGCGGGGCACCTCGGCACTGGGCCGGGGCGGCATGCACAGCAAACTGTCCATTGCGCGGAAAACTGCAAAACTGGGCACAGAAGTCGTCATCGCCGATGGTAGTGACGCGGATATCCTGGTGAAAGTAACCGGCGCACAAACCGCAGGAACGCGGTTTCCGGCAAGCAGGGAGGCCTCGCCGGCCAAACGCTGGCTGGCCAGCGCGGACAGCCACGCGACCGGGTTCGTGACCGTCAATGAAGGCGCCGAGGCCGCATTGCTCGACAGCAGCCGCCTGGCCAGTCTTCTGCCGGTTGGCATTGACAGCGTGGGGGGCTCATTCAACAGTGGCGATGTGATCCAGATACGCAATCCAGGCGGTGAAGTATTGGGCTGCGGCCGGGCACGCTACAACCACGAAGAAGCCGGCAGACTAAAAGGCCAACGCGGGCAGAAGGCCCTGATCCATTACGATTACCTGTACTTGCTGGACTGACGGAAGCACCCGCATGGAAGATCAACAAACCTACCTCGACAACGGCCTGAGTAATGCGCGCCAGGCGGCCCGGCAACTGGCCCGCTGCGACGACTCAAGCATCCGCGAGGTGCTCAACAGCCTGGCGGACAAGACCCTGCAGTGCAGCGATGAAATCCTAACGGCCAATCGCCTCGACCTGTCGCGGATGCCGGAAGACGACCCCAAGTACGACCGCCTGTTGCTCAACCCCGAACGCTTGCAGGCCATTGCCCACGACCTGCGCTGCGTCGCAGCCCTACCCTCACCAGTAGGCGAAGTACTCGAACGCAAGACACTGGACAACGGCCTGGAACTCAGCAAGGTGCGCGTGCCGATGGGGGTCATTGCCGTCATTTTTGAATCGCGGCCCAACGTAACCTTCGACGTTTTTTCCCTGTGTCTGAAAACTCGCAACGCCTGCGTGCTCAAAGGCAGCAGCGACGCGCACGACACCAATACCGTCGTGGTCCGCCTGATGCACGAAGTGCTCGCTCAGCATCGACTGAACCCGAACGCCGCATTCCTGGCGCCGCCGCAGCGCGAATGGCTGCCGCAAATCCTGCAGGCCGTGGGTTACATCGACCTGGCCATACCCCGCGGCTCCAAGGGCCTGATTGATTTCGTACGTGACAACGCCAGCATCCCGGTGATCGAAACCGGCGCTGGAATCGTCCATACCTACGTAGACGCCAGCGCAGATCTGGGCAAAGCGAAAGCCATCATTACCAACGCCAAGACCCGGCGGGTCAGCGTCTGCAATGCGCTGGACACGCTGATCATTCACCACAGCCTGCTGGCGGAATTACCCGAATTGATGCAGGAAATGGGCGAGGACCATGGTGTTGAAGTGTTTGCCGATGAAGAATCGTTCAACGTACTCGAAGGACGGTATGCGGGATCGCTAAACCGGGCCGAAGAACAGCATTTTGGACAAGAGTTTCTGTCACTGCGCATGTCGATCCGGACAGTTGGCAGCCCCGATGAAGCCCTCGAGCAAATCCATCGCTACAGTTCAAAGCACTCCGAAGCCATCGTCGCAGAAGATCCCGCTGTGATCGAACAGTTCCTCAACGAGGTAGACGCCGCCGCCGTATACGCCAACACTTCTACCGCATTCACCGATGGCGGCCAGTTCGGCATGGGCGCGGAAATCGGCATCAGCACCCAGAAACTGCACGCACGCGGCCCAATGGCGCTGCCAGAACTGACCAGTTACAAGTGGGTGGTACGCGGCGACGGACAGGTTCGCGCCAACAGCTGATGGCCAGCCAGTTCAGGCTGGGCTAACCATCGACTGAACTCAGTGCCACAGGAGGAGCCAGTATTCATCCCTTCAGGACACGCTCTAGACATCCCTGTTCGCTCTGCCGCTGTTCCTGACAGCGGAAGGTCCAGAAGGAAGGAATACTGCCCCCTCCTGCCGGGTGAGTTTACTATCGCGGAAACCGTGCTGCGAAATTCAGGCGAGGGGCCGGGACCCCGGTTTCAGGACTTTCGGCTGTCGGGAACAGCCGAAAAGCGCACAGGGATGTCTAGAGCGTGTCCTGAAACCGGGGTTCCGGCTCTTCGCCGCGTTCGGAGTGAGCCCACCCTCTACTTGAAGGTAAACCGCCCTTCAGCTACATCGATTTTGATCGTGTCTCCCGGCGCGTAGGCTCCGGACAGGATCTTCTGCGCCAGAGGATTCTCGATCTCATTCTGGATCGCCCGCTTCAGCGGCCGTGCACCGTAGACCGGGTCAAAGCCCGCTTCTCCGATCATATTCAATGCTTCAGGAGAAACCTCAAGTTCGAAGCCGTTGCTTTCGACACGCTTGCGCAGGTTTTCGAGCTGAATTCCGGCGATCAACTTGATCTGTGCCTGGTCCAGTGGATGGAATACGACCATGTCGTCAACGCGGTTGATGAATTCCGGCCGGAAGTGCTGCCCGACCACGTCCATCACAGCAGTTTTCATGGCATCGTAACCTTCGCCCACCAGCTCCTGGATTCGTTGTGAGCCCAGGTTAGAGGTCATCACCACTACCGTATTCCTGAAGTCCACGGTGCGACCGTGCCCGTCCGTCAGGCGTCCATCGTCCAGGACCTGCAGCAGGATATTGAAGACGTCCGGGTGAGCCTTTTCGATCTCGTCCAACAGGATTACCGAATAAGGCCTACGTCGAACGGCCTCGGTCAGGTAACCACCTTCCTCGTAGCCGACGTAACCCGGGGGGGCGCCGACCAGCCTCGATACTGAGTGCTTCTCCATGAATTCGGACATGTCGATCCGCACCATGGCTTCTTCGGTGTCGAACATGAACTCAGCCAGTGCTTTGCACAATTCAGTTTTACCCACACCGGTGGGGCCCATAAACAGGAAAGAACCGATCGGGCGGTTCGGATCCGACAGTCCGGCACGGGAACGCCTGATGGCGTCCGACACGGCGGTCACTGCCTCGTCCTGGCCGATCACGCGCGAATGCAGACTTTCTTCCATCCGCAATAACTTGTCCCGCTCACCCTCTAGCATCCGTGTCACCGGAATACCGGTCCAGGCAGACACTATCTCGGCAATTTCATCCTCGGTGACACTACTGCGCAGTAACTGGAAGTTACCCTGCTCGCCCTGCTCTGCATCCTCGAGTTGTTTTTCCAGCTCTGGGATTTTGCCGTACTGTAATTCCGACATGCGCGCCAGGTCCTGTGCGCGCATTGCGTTCTCCAGCGCAGCCCGCGCACGCTCCAGGTCTTCCTTGATATGCGTGGTGCCCTGGACCGCTGCCTTCTCGGACTTCCAGATTTCATCGAGATCGGAAAACTCTCGTTCCATCTCGGCAATATTCGCTTCCAGCTCGGCCAGGCGCTTCACGGAAGCATCATCGGATTCCTTTTTCAGGGCTTCACGCTGAATTTTCTGCTGGATCAGCCTGCGCTCCAGACGATCCAGCGCTTCGGGTTTAGAGTCGATTTCCATCCGAATGCGGGAAGCGGCCTCGTCCATCAGGTCGATCGCCTTGTCAGGCAACTGACGGTCGCTGATGTAACGGTGGGAAAGTGTCGCTGCAGCCACCAGAGCCGGATCAGTGATGTCCACACCGTGGTGCACTTCGTAACGCTCCTGCAAACCGCGCAGGATCGCGATGGTGTCTTCCACCGTGGGTTCCGCGACGAAGACTTTCTGGAAACGACGCTCCAGTGCGGCGTCTTTCTCCACGTACTGGCGGTATTCATCCAGCGTGGTCGCACCGATGCAGTGCAGTTCGCCACGCGCCAGCGCCGGCTTCAGCATATTGCCCGCATCCATTGCGCCTTCGGCCTTACCGGCCCCCACCATCGTGTGGATTTCATCGATGAACAGGATGACGTTGCCTTCCTGTTTGGCCAGATCGTTCAGTACGGCTTTCATCCGTTCTTCGAACTCGCCACGGAACTTGGCACCCGCCAACAGCGAGCCCATGTCCAGGCTGAGCACCCGCTTGCCACGGATTCCTTCAGGGCATTCATTGTTAACGATGCGCTGGGCCAGGCCTTCAGCGATGGCCGTTTTACCTACACCGGGTTCACCGATCAGAACCGGGTTGTTCTTGGTGCGGCGCTGCAACACCTGGATGCAGCGACGGATTTCCTCGTCACGCCCGATCACCGGATCGAGCTTGCCCTGCTCAGCCCGTTCAGTCAGGTCGATGGTGTATTTCTCAAGCGCCTGGCGGTTTTCCTCAGCATTAGGATCCACCACCTGCTCACCGCCACGCATATCGTCGATGGCTTTTTCGATGGCCTCACGGTTGGCGCCCGCCTGCTTCAGAATATCGGCCAAAGCACCTTTCAGATCCAGCGCGGCAAGGA
>CAYUBS010000034.1:0-2846 GCA_964443145.1 uncultured Wenzhouxiangellaceae bacterium
GAGAGTAGTCATCGAGAATCCAGAACCCACGTCCGAATGATGCTGCAACCAGGTCGTTTTCCCTCTTCTGGATCACCAGGTCACGAAAAGAAATCGTTGGGCTTCCACCACCCAGCCGGGTCCATTTCCCACCGCCGTCAATGGTGAAGTACACACCAAATTCAGTGCCGGCAAACATGAGCTGAGGCTTGACATGGTCCTGCACCAGTCGCCAGACCACGTGGCGTTCAGGAAGTCCTTCTGAAATGCTGGTCCAGGTGCCGCCACGGTTTGTGCTCTTGAGTATGTATGGGCTGAAGTCACCGGATTTATGGTCGTCCACAACCACGTAGACCGTGTCCGCATCGTGCAGGTCGGCCTTGATGTCGTTAACGAAAAAGTGATCGGGTACGTCCGGCAGGCGCTCAATTGGCCGCCAGGTTACACCGCCATTTTCACTGACGTGAATACGGCCGTCATCGGTGCCGGCGTACAGCAGGCCCTCAACTATAGGGGACTCGGAGAGGGAAGTGATGGTTCCGAATTTGGACATGGCCATGAGGTCCCAGGACGCATCAAAACTCCAGACGCGGTCCATCATTGGCATGGTGAGCCGATCGCGCTCGTGCGACAGGTCTCCGCTGATGGCTTTCCAGCTGTCGCCCCGGTCGTCCGAACGCCAGACGCGCTGGCTGGCGTAGTACAGACGGGCCGGGTTGTGAGGGCTGATCAGAATCGGGGCGTCCCAATTGAAGCGTTCAGTTTCCTCATCAGCCTCAGGCTGTGGCTGGATAAAGATGATTTCACCGGTTTTCCGGTCATAGCGTATGAGGTTGCCCTGTTGCCATTCTGAATACACGATGTCCGGGTTGGTCGGGTCTACTGCGGGTTGGTGGCCGTCGGCGAACACCGTGATGAACCAGTCGCTGTTGCGTATACCGTTGACGTTGTCCGTGCGCGACGGCCCACCCTGGGTGTTGTTATCCTGGGTTCCGCCATAAAGGTTATAAAAGGGCTCATCGTAGTCAACAGCTACTTTGTAGAATTGGGTGACTGGCAGGTTGGATATAAACCGGAAGGTTTCACCCAGGTCGAATGACTCGTACAAGCCACCATCGGTTCCGTACATCAGGTATTCAGGGTCATTCGGGTCAAAACCCATGGCGTGGTGATCGCCGTGTTTGTAGCCATGGGGTTGTGCTACGAAGGTTTTGCCCCCGTCTTCGGTAATGTGCAGGGTCGCGTCCATTTGGTAGACACGGTCAAATTGATGCGGGCTGGCAAATATTTCCTGGTAATAGTGCGGGCCGGTACCACCTGACAGGTAGTCGCTGCGTTTCTCCCAACTCTCACCACCGTCTTCAGAGCGCCAGAATCCACCGGTGCGACGGCCCAGTTCGATCGTGGCGTACACCACATCCGGATCGATGGGCGAAATGGCCAGACCGATTTTGCCCATATTTTCTTCGGGCAAACCGGTTTCGAGCTCACGCCAGTTCATACCGCCGTCGCTGGATTTGAAGATACCGGATTCGGGTCCACCGTTGACCAGTGCAGCCACTGAACGCAGACGCTGGTGTTTGACCGCATACAGCACGTCCGGGTTGCGCGGGTCCATGTGAACTTCACTGACCCCGGTGTAGCTTCCCGCGGAAAGAACCTGAACCCAGTTGCTGCCGCCGTCGTTTGTTTTGTATAAGCCGCGCTCGCCTCCGCCCGACCAGAGCGGGCCCTGTGCGGCGACATAAACGACGTTGGAGTCCCGTGGGTCTATGGCGATCATGCCGATGTGCTCGGATTTTTCCAGCCCCATGTTGTTCCAGGTGGCTCCGCCGTCCAGGCTCTTGTAAACGCCATCCCCATAGCCGACATGGCGTCCGCTTACGTTCTCGCCGGTGCCCACCCACACGATATTATGGTTATTCGGATCCACCGTGACGGCCCCGATTGAATAGGAGCCCTGGCCATCGAATACAGAAGTCCATGTCGTCCCCCGATTGGATGTTTTCCATACTCCACCGCTGCCCACAGCTATATACCAGGTGCTGCGATCGGTCGGATCGAAGGCTATGTCGGCGATACGCCCTGACATCAGGGCCGGTCCAATGCCGCGCCACTCAAGTCCTTTGAAAGTTGCTTCGTTCAGGCCGGGTTTGGTCTCCTCGGCAGCCAGCAGCAATGCCGAGTGGGCCGATAGGGCGACGATGCAAAGCAAGGACATTGCACGCTGAATTGTGTTCATGCAGGTATCTCCGGTTGAGCGGGCTACAGACAGAAAATTAGCCGCAAATTATGACACACATTATACTCACTAACATGACAGCAAAAACCAAGACTAACGTACATCCGATCGACCGCCATGGCGGTCCTGTTGAGCGCAATGCCGGTATGGAATTCAACCCGGACCTGTTCGGTAAAATTCGTATCAACCGAAGTGCCGTCGAACGTCGGGCAGCCACGATTGGAACCCGCCGGACAGTCAAGAAGGCATACCAGGCAGCCTGGCTGCTAAAGGCGGTTACCTGTATCGACCTGACCACGCTGGCGGGTGACGACACCCCGGGAACGGTGCGACGCTTGTGCCAGAAGGCACGCCGCCCGGTCAGGCATGACCTGTTGCAGGCGCTGGGCGTAGCAGACCTTGATATTCACACAGGCGCTGTCTGCGTTTACCACAACCTGATTGAAACCGCTGTGGCGGAGCTCAAAGGTACCGGTATACCGGTGGCGGCAGTCTCGACCGGGTTTCCGGCAGGCCAGATACCGATGGAAATAAAACTCGCGCAGATCAGGGAGTCAGTGAAGGCGGGCGCAGCAGAAATCGACATCGTCATCAGCCGGGCCAGGGTGCTGACAGCTGACTGGCA
>CAYUBS010000034.1:2946-17094 GCA_964443145.1 uncultured Wenzhouxiangellaceae bacterium
CACGCCTTGACCTCATACCGGATCGGCTACAAACCGGCCGGTGGTATCAGCAAAGCCAAAGATGCTTTAAGCTATCTCTTTTTGATTAAAGAAGAATTGGGTAATCAATGGATTACGCCATCTTTATTTCGTTTTGGTGCAAGTAGCCTTCTGGGTGACATCGAACGTCAGTTGGAGCACTATGTAACCGGCAGCTATTCCGCGCAACATCGCCACCCCAGCGGTTGAGACAGGGAAGGATTGATCATGGAAGTCAGAGACCTTTTTGAGAATTTGGAATACGGCCCGGCCCCTGAAAGCCCGAACGAAGCCTGTCAATGGCTAGAGGAGCGTGCCAGCACGCTGGATCATTTCATCGGTGGCGAGTGGACTACGCCCGATTCCGGAGAGTATTTTCCATCCCACAATCCGGCAACGGGTGATTTGCTGGCTGTGGTGGCGGATGGAAACGAAGTTGATGTGAACCGGGCCGTTGCGGCAGCTGCCGACGCGTTGGAGGGCTGGGTTGCTATTGGTGGTCACGGCAGAGCTCGCTACCTTTATGCATTGGCGCGGCAAATTCAAAAGCACAGCCGCCTGTTCACAGTGCTCGAAAGCCTCGACAACGGGAAACCTGTTCGCGAATCCAGAGACATCGACATACCGCTGGTGGTCAGGCATTTCTATCACCATGCCGGTTGGGCGCAGGTCATGCAGACCCAGTTACCGGGTTTCCGTCCTATCGGAGTGGTCGGCCAGATTATTCCCTGGAATTTCCCCATGCTGATGTTGGCCTGGAAAGTGGCGCCAGCACTGGCCATGGGAAATACCGTTGTTCTGAAACCTGCTGAATTTACTTCTGCGACCGCAGTACTGTTTGCACAAACGTGTCGCGATATTGGACTGCCACGCGGTGTGTTTAACCTGGTGCTGGGTGACCACAAGGCCGGTGAAGCGCTGACCAATCACCAGGAAGTCGGCAAGCTGGCATTCACCGGTTCTACTGAAGTCGGCCGGATATTGCGCAAGGCTACTGCGGGAACCGGAAAGAAACTGACGCTGGAGTTGGGTGGAAAGTCACCCTTCATCGTATTCGATGATTCGGATCTCGACAGCGTGGTGGAAGGACTGGTTGATGCAATCTGGTTTAACCAGGGACAGGTGTGTTGCGCGGGCTCCCGTTTGCTGGTGCAGGAGTCCATCGCTGACCGCTTACATATGAAAATCAAGCGGCGCATGTCCAAGCTGGTGTTGGGCGATTCACTGGATAAGGGTATCGACATGGGTGCCATGATTGATCCGGTCCAACTCGAAACCATCCGGGATTTGGTAGACCAGGGAGTAGAAGAGGGCGGAGAACTTTGGCAACCCCGATGTGAACTGCCTTCCAGGGGCTCTTTCTACCCGCCCACGCTGATTTGCGACGTGCAGCCTTCCTCGATACTGGCGCAGCAGGAAATTTTCGGGCCGGTATTGATTTCAATGACTTTTCGCACTCCGGCTGAAGCGGTCAAGCTGGCCAACAACAGCCGCTATGGCCTGGCCGCCAGCGTCTGGACTGAAAACGTGAACCTGGCGCTGGATGTGGCGCCCAAATTAAAGGCGGGTACGGTTTGGGTCAACTGCAGCAATGTGTTCGATGCTGCTTCCGGCTTCGGCGGTTATCGGGAATCCGGCTTTGGTCGTGAGGGTGGCAAGGAAGGGCTTTACGAATACCTGAAGCCTTTCTGGGAATCACGCCTGAGCCAGGAACCGGTCCAGCAGTTACCGCGTTTCACACCGGTTGATACGGTGCCCGACACTGACCTTCCTGAGATAGACCGCACCGCAAAACTCTACATCGGTGGTCGGCAGGTCAGGCCTGATGGCGGCTACAGCAATGCTGCCTATGATGCGACGGGCAAAGTGGTCGCTGAAATTCCTGCGGGTAATCGTAAGGATATCCGCAATGCCGTTGAGGCCGCCCGCTCCGCTGTTGGCTGGAGTACCACGACCGCACACAACCGGGCACAGGTGTTGTATTTTATTGCGGAAAACCTGAGCGCCCGCGCCGGTGAGTTTGCGGCGCGTATCGCAAACCTGAGCGGCAAAGACGATATTCAGTCGAGAATTGAGCTGGACCGCTGCATCAAGCGCATCTACCACTACGCGGCCATGTGCGACAAATTCGAAGGCCGGGTGCATTCCACTCCACTGCGAAACATTACGCTGGCGATGAAGGAACCGTTGGGTGTAATTGGCATCGTTGCGCCGGAGGAAGCAGGACTGCTGGGCTTTATCTCAACCGTGATGCCGGCCATAGCCATGGGGAATCGTGTGGTGGTGGTGCCGTCACAACATTACGCCCTACTGGCTACAGACTTCTACCAGATTATGGATACTTCTGATCTACCCGGTGGGGTCGTCAATATCGTCACCGGAGATCAGGAAGTGTTGGCAGAGGTGCTGGCTAATCACTATGACGTGGAAGGCTTGTGGTACTGGGGTAGTCGGCGCGGTAGCCGTGTGGTTGAAGAGGCATCTGCAGCGGATATGAAACGTACCTGGGTGAACTACGGTTTGTACCACGACTGGGAAGATGACGAGCAGGGTCAGAATCCAACGTTCCTGCGCAAGGCAACTGAAATCAAGAATATCTGGATTCCTTACGGGGAATAGCTGCCAGGAAAAACTAATCGGTAGCGACAGCGAGCTCGGTCACGACCCATTCACCACCCTCTGAGGTTGCTGCTTGTGGTGCGCCGATCACTATGCGACTTTCGTCAAACTCCCCGCTGGCCAGGAACGCGTCCCGAATGGAATCGGCGCGCTGCTTAGCCAGGTTTTCAAGATCCTGCTGACTGATTGTTTCTGCAGCCAGCAGTCGATCGCGCAAGTCAGCAGAGTAAGCCAGTGCGTCGAATACAGGCTTGCCTTCCGGGTTGTCGGCAGGTGAAGTTGTATGGACCGCCTTCAGGTCCTTCAGCGCCACTTCTGGAAAGCGTTGGCTGAAGATGCTTTCCAGCGTGGAGCGTATGTCCTCATCCAGCATTGCGATTTCATCGTCCTGATCAGAAGCACCCTCTCCGAGTTGCGCTATTACCTGATCACGCAGGCGGAAATATTGCAGCTTTGGTGTATCAAGAACGGGATCATAAGGGCCCTGAATCTCGATACGGAGTTCAGGCCGTTGCGCCAGTGCCTGTTGCAATTGAGCCGTTTTTTCAAGCTCTGGTGGCGCCAGGTCAGAGCGTCCCGCCAGGAACTGGAATTGCCCAAGATCTTCGGAGTCGATACCAATCAGGCTGCCCAGCAGGCGAAAGGGAGCCGAGATGATCTTGGTGATCAGGCCAGTAAACGCTTTCATGATCACGCCACCAATCTGAAATTCCGGGTCATTGATATCGCCTTCAACCGGCAGGTCGATGTCTATCACACCGTCAGAGTCTTTCAGCAAGCCAATCGCCAAATCCAGTGGCAGGCTGACAGCATCTGGACTGTCCACTTTGGCACCTAATGCCAGGTCGCTGAGTACAAGTTTGTTCTGGCCCTTTAGCTGGCCTTGTTCAATGAAGTAACCGAGTTCCAGGTTGAGTCTGCCTTCGTCGATCTCCCGGCCGGCAAACTGCGCACTGTAGGGTGACAGGTTGGACATCAACAGGTTACGGAATTCTACCGATATGTCAGTATGGTTTATCGGGTCGAGAACACTCATGGTGCCTTCTATACGGGCCAGCCCGTACTCATTTACCTGGCCTTCGAGCCTGATATTCGCAGGCTCGACACTGGCCAGGTCAATCGTCGATACCGTGCCTTCCATGCTGGAAATCAGCGTTTGAAAAGGCAGCGGCAGAGACAGGTCTGAAAAGTCCATTGAACCCTGATTCACAGCGATACCACCGATGACAACGGACCAGGCGGGCTTCGCTTGTGTTTCGGATTGCCCGGGCGGCTCCCTGGCATCATCGGACTTAATGGCCAGGCCGGAAATGTTGGTTGACCGGTCTTCTGCAATCCTGAAGCGTCCATAGAGCTGGTCAAACACCACGCGCGATAAGCCAATGCGTTTGTCCGGAACATCCAGTTCAAAACGGTCGATGTTAAGGTTTTTCCAGCCTAGCAGTTGTTCGTCAAGCCTTGTGTCCTGCACCTTCAGGTTGTCGACAACGATGTTGCCGGTCAAGCCGAGAGCCCCACCTGTTTGAAGAGACAAATCACTCTGTGAGCTGAGGGTTCCGCCCTCGATCTCAATGTTGAGTATTTTTTGGGCGTAAGGCTGGGCCATGCTCAATTCAATATCCTTCGCGGTGGCCTGGCCCGTCAGTGAGAGTTCGGGCAGGGCGATAACTTCGCCGTCGAATTCCACATTGCCGCCTGCTATCAGGGTCGCCGTTAGTTTCACTGGCATGGAGTGGTCGCTTTCATTGCTTATACCGGTAACGTCCAGATGCAAACCGGTCACCCCAAACGCCGCTGGAGGGGATGTGCCCTGGTCGGTGATATTGAACAGTCCTCCTTCAACGAGGAATTCAGTGATGCCCAATTTCCAGCCGCGACTGGTTGACTGCGTGGGCGTTTGGCCAGGATTCTTTTCGCTGGGCGGAGGTATCAGATCAAGCAGGTTGAGTCTGCCCTGCTCATCAAGCCACGCTGTTACAGCAGGGTCGGTCAGTTTAACGCCAGCGAAACTTAGCGTATTTTCCGGATAGCGAAGGCTGCCACCCTCTACTGCCAGGGAAGATAGTGAAAGGAACTCACCCGGGGGGGTGAGACCTGAAGCGGAGATATCAGCAACTGTTAACCCCAGGTCATCAAGGTCTACATCCAGGCCGCCGTCAGCCAGTGTGCTGAGCTTGTATTTTGTATCCAGGGAGAGTGTGGCAGTAAACGACTCCAGCGGCAGCATCGCTTTCAGGTATGCGGCCGTATCGTACAGGGGCGCATTTTCAATGGTCAGTCGCCCCTCCGAGGACAGTGGGGCCAAATCGATGTTTCCCTGCCAGCGCAGGGTCGCGTCGCCAGGCAATTTGATGACGACCGACTGTTGTCCATCACGGTCGGGCAGGGTGTTTAATGCCTGGATTGAAATATTCACGGGGCCGGCGGTCAGTTTTACGGGGGATTCCGGAACATGATCTGTAAAGGCGACGAAACCTCTGCTCAGAGTAAGGTCATGTATCAACATCCGCGGTAACCCGCCTTTGTTTTTCTGCCCGGTGTCTGAACGCGGTGAAGCCGCTGTCGCGTCTGATAACAGGCGGCTGAGGCGTGTATCGTCCAGTTCAAAGCGCTCCAGCAGCAGGTAAAACCCATCCAGCTTGATGTGTTTGAAAGTCAGGGCCCATCGGAACAGGCTGGAAACCTCAAAATCAACAAGGAATTCGTCAAAGCCGGCCAATTTGACTCCATCCGTGTCGTCAAAGTGAAAGCCTTCAAGCCTGAGCTTCATTAAAAACGGATTGAACTGCACACGGGTAAAACTGGCCTCGCGCCCAAAATCATCCCGGGCCTTGTCCGTCACCCACTTCTGGAGGACTACAGGCACCAGGAAAAAGCCTGTCAGCGTGTAGGACAGCACCAGCAGCACAAGCCAGAACCGCAGGCGCCGGGGGCTTAGCCAGCGGGCCTGAATCGATTCTTGCGTGTCGGGCTGAGGTTTCGAGGGCGTTTTATCAGTTTCATTCACGTCGGCGATCTGTATTTGGGGGAGAACTCAGCGTAACATGAGATGTCCAAGCGTGGTCAAGCACCATGGTAGACTCCCGAAAAAGCAAACTGTTGTGACTCCCGTAATGAAATCACTTATCCAAGGCATGCTGGTCATCGCATCAACCGTTCTGATATCCGGTTGCGCCAGCGTAATGGCAACCGCTGGCAGCGGTCTTGCCGGTAACCTGAACAAAGCCATAATGAACCAGGACGATCCGGCGTTGGTGCGGGACGGCGCGCCGGCCTACCTGCTGATGTTGGACAGTTTCGTTGAAGGAGCACCGGAGAACGTTGCAGTATTAAGCGCCGCTGCTGAACTTTACTCAGCATATGGAGTGGTTTTTGTAGATGACCCGATACGTTCACGCAAGTTGACCAACCGGGGACGTTCTTATGGCCAGAGGGCGCTTTGCGCAGCCGATGAAGGGGCCTGTGGGATCTGGGAGCTGAACTATGATGAATTTACCGTCAGGCTGGAAAAAGTAGGCGTTAAAACGGTAGAACCATTATTTACTTTCGGGCTGAGTTGGATCGCTTATATCCAGGCACACAGTGATGACTGGTCCGCGCTCGCCAAGTTGCCCCAGGCCCAGGCGACGTTCCAGCGCGTACAAGAGCTTGATCCAGACTTTAAGCAGGCAGACATCGAGCATTTCCTGGCGGTGCTGGACACCATCAGGCCGCCTGCACTGGGTGGGGATTTTGACGCGGGTCTGCGTCACTTCGAGCGTGCCATGTCGCTATCGGGTGGCTATGACCTCAGTGTCCTGGTCGATTTTGCAAAGTATTATGCGCGGACACTGTATGAGCGCGAATTGCATGACCAATTGCTAAACGAGGTGCTTGATGCTGATCCGGTCCACCCTGGTTATACGCTATTCAATACGCTGGCCCAGACGGAAGCACAGGCGTTGCTCGACAGCGCGGATGACTATTTCTAAACGGGAATTTCGAATATGAGTTCAATCAATAAAGCCAAGCTGTTTATGGTCTTTTTCCTTTTGATAGGGACTTCAATTACAGCCAGTGCACAGACTCTGAAGATCGCAACCATTGCCCCCGAAGGCTCATCATGGATGAACGACATGCGCTCCGGAGCCAAAGCAATCGAAGAGCACACCGAGGGACGGGTGAAATTCAAGTTTTACGGTGGTGGTGTACAGGGCAATGACAAGCAGGTTCAGCGAAAGATGCGGACCGGGCAGATCCATGGGGGGGCTTTTTCATCCGGTGCGCTCAACAAGTTTCAGAAAGATGCGGACCTGTTTTCGATGCCGCTGATGTTCAACTCAATCGAAGAAGCCCGCTACGTGCGAAATGAAATGGATGGCGAACTGCGGCAGTTGCTGGAGGATGCCGGCTATGTCAATTTTGGGTTTGCCGGTGCTGGTTTCGCCTACATGATGTCGAATAAACCGCTGGAGAACCTGGAGGATTTGAAAGGCCAGAAAGTCTGGATACCTGAGGGCGACCCCGTTGGATTTGCTGCTTTACGTGCACTTGGTGTGGCACCCGTGATTATGCCTGTAACCGATGTCATGACAGGTCTGCAAACAGCTCTGCTGGATTGCGTGACCGTTCCACCGGTGGGCGCGGTAGTGTTCCAGTGGCATACCCGGCTTAAGTACATCACCGAACTGCCAATTTCCTATATCTATGCATCCTTACTGATCGAAAAGCGGGCATTTGAAAAAATTTCCCCTGAGGACCAGTTAATTGTCCGCGAGGTCATGGAGGGGATATACCGGAAGTTCGACCAGAATGGTGTTACAGACAACCGCGCCGCGATGGCAGCGCTGCTGGACAATGGGCTGAACATGGTGTCTCCGGATTCCGGACAGATCGGCGAATGGCGCGGAATGGTGAACCAATCAGCCCGCGAACTGGCCAAAGCGGATACGTTTGATATCACCCTGCTTGACCAGATGCAGGCGTTGATTAATAGCTATCGCAGCGATACCGTTGCTGCGGCGCATTGAGCCAGGCTGAAGAAAAACTGTCCCGGCTTGAGAAAGCGGGCCGGGCCGGTGAGGACGCCGTGCTGGTCATCATTCTGACCGGCATGATTTTCCTGGCGGGCGCGCAGATCGTCATGCGCAATTTTTTCAATGTCGGCTTTATCTGGAGCGATGAGATGCTCCGCATGATGGTGCTGTGGATTGCCGTTGCCGGTGCCGTGGCTGCCAGCAGAACAGATAAACACATCAATATCGCAATCCTCGACCGATTTCTACCGGAGCGGGCCCGGTTGGTGGTCAAGGCGCTGATTCATTTATTCACTGCCGTGATTTGCGGCATCGTGGCCTGGAACAGCTTTCTATTTGTACAGATGTCACATGAATTTGGCGATGTGCTGATGGGCAACGTTCCTGCCTGGTTGGCGCAAGGGATCCTGCCGGTCGGGTTCGGCCTGATTTGTTACCGTTATTCGCTGTTTGTCATCAAGGATCTGTGGGGGTTTTTCAAACCGGGTGAAATGCCATGATCGCGATTGGCCCCTTGCTGGTTGTGCTTGCGCTACTGGGCGCACCCCTGTTCGCCGTTATTGCGGCCAGCGCCATGTGGGGGTTCAGTAAGGAAGGGATCGACCTGCAGGCCATTGCCATCGAGTTCTATGGCATCGCCGAAATGCCCATCCTGTTGGCCATACCGTTATTCACTTTTGCCGGTTACCTGCTCAGCGAAAGTGGCGCGCCGCGGCGCCTGGTCCGCCTGACCCAGGCACTAATAGGTTGGATGCCCGCAGGACTGGCCATCGTTTCATTGGCGGCTTGCGCGTTTTTCACGGCATTCACCGGGGCGTCAGGGGTCACCATCATCGCCCTGGGCGCGTTACTGTTTCCGGCCCTGCAGCAAGCGGGTTACCCGGAAAAATACAGCCTGGGCCTGATCACCTCCGCGGGCAGTCTCGGCCTGCTGTTTGCGCCGTCGCTGCCATTGATCCTGTACGGAATTGTGGCCGGGATTTCCATCGAAGACCTGTTCCTGGCCGGCGTCATGCCGGGTTTCCTGATGCTGCTGATGTTGTCCGCTTACAGCGTATGGAAGAACCGGGCTTTGCGGGTTCCAATGTCCGATTTCTCCTGGAAAGAAGTCCGTTCGGCTGTGCGCGAAGCTGCCTGGGAAATCCCACTTCCGATCGTCGTGCTGGGTGGCATCTATAGCGGGTATTTTGCAATTTCCGAGGCCGCCGCAGTCACCGCCCTGTATGTGTTGATTGTGGATATGCTCATCCTGCGCGAGATTCCATTCCGCAAGTTGCCGGGTATCATGCGTGAGTCGATGGTCCTGGTGGGTGGCATCCTGGTCATTCTCGGTATGTCGCTGGCCTCTACCAACTACATGATCGACGCGGGTATTCCGCAAAAACTGCTCGAGTACGTCAGCCTGATGGTGACAAGCCAGTTGACCTTCCTTTTGTTACTGCTGGTATTCCTGCTGATCCTGGGCGCATTGCTGGATATTTTCTCGGCCATCGTTCTGGTTGTGCCACTTATTCTGCCGGTAGCGCTGCAATTCGGGGTTAACCCTGTGCATCTTGGAATCGTTTTTCTGGCAACCATGCAGTTGGGTTACATTACGCCACCTGTAGGCCTGAACCTGTTTATTGCCAGCTATCGTTTCGACCGGCCGATCGTCGAGTTGTACCTGTCGACCCTGCCATTTTTCTTCATCCTGCTCGCTTCCGTGGCGCTAATTGCCTTCTGGCCCTGGCTGTCGCTGGGCTTGCTGGGGTAGGCCCAAATATGCATCATTGCCCAGCCATTACAGGCTGAGAAAAACGGGATGATAAAGGTCAAGGTGGAGCCAGAATGACACGGGGCGGTGACATCCGATGCGGGATAATACGAACATGAAAAAGAGCTACTTCAAGGGTGCTGAAGTACCCGAATTGATTGATGAAACCATTGGTCAGTGTTTTGACCGAATTGCTGAGCGTTTTCCTGACCGGCCGGCCCTGGTGTCACGACATCAGGGTATTCGCTGGAGCTATGCCGAGTACTCTGAGGCCATCGATAAGCTGGCAGCAGGATTTCTTGCGCTGGGAATTGAACCGGGGGACCGGGTGGGTATCTGGTCACCAAACGGTTATGAATGGTGTCTGACGCAGTTTGCCAGCGCGAAAATCGGTGTCATCCTGGTCTGCATCAACCCTGCTTACCGGGTCTTCGAGCTGGAATACGCCATCAACAAGTCCGGTTGCAAGGCGATCGTAGCGGCAGAAAAATTCAAGAGCAGTCATTATCTTGAAATGTTGCAAAGACTGGCGCCGGAACTCATGCACAGTGAACCAGGCAAGCTCAATGCAGACAAATTACCCGCATTAAAAATCGTTATCCGAATGGGGCAGGAGTTCTCACCGGGTATGTTCAATTTCGATGACATCAGCGGTATGGGCAGCGAAATTAATGTCAGCCGGATGCAGGACATCGCAAATGAGTTGTCCGCGCAGGACGTGATCAATATCCAGTTTACCAGTGGCACAACCGGCAACCCGAAGGGCGCCGCGCTGACCCACTACAACATCCTCAATAATGCGAACCAGGTGGCAGCAGGAATGCGTTTAACGGAGCGGGACAGGCTCTGTATCCCGGTGCCGATGTACCACTGTTTTGGCATGGTTCTGGGTAAACTTGCCTGTGTAACCCGGGGTGCGGCAGCTGTTTTCCCGGCTGAGGCTTTTGAAGCCGGGGCCGTGCTGGAAACGGTCGAGGCGGAGCATTGCACGGCTTTACACGGGGTGCCAACGATGTTCATTGCGGAACTGGAGCATTCAGATTTTGCCCGCTACGACCTGTCCTCGCTACGTACCGGAATTATGGCCGGCGCACCGTGCCCGGTGGAAGTTATGAAGAAGGTCATTTCCCGCATGAATATGTCCGAGGTGTTGATCGCCTACGGACAGACCGAATGCAGCCCCGTCAATCACATGACGCTGGCGGATGATCCGATTGAGAAGCGGGTAGAGTCGGTCGGCAGGGCCGGCCCCCACCTTGAAGTCAAAATCGTGGCTGAGGATGGTGATGTGGTTGACGTCGGTGAGCGCGGAGATATTTGCACCCGCGGCTACGCGGTCATGCGCGGCTACTGGGAAGAACCGGAACGCACTGCGGAAACCGTTGATGCAGATGGCTGGCTTCACTCGGGTGACCTGGGTGTTATGGACGATGAAGGCTATGTCCAGGTGGTGGGTCGCCTCAAGGATATGATCATTCGCGGAGGTGAAAATATTTATCCCCGCGAAATCGAGGAGTTCCTGTTTACCCATCCGAAGATCCAGGATGCCATGGTGGTTGGGATCGCGGACGAAAAATTCGGCGAAGAAGTTTGTGTGTGGATACAGCTCAAGGAAGGCGAGCATCTGTCTGAGGACGACATCAGGGCGTTTTGCAAGGACCACATCGCCTACTTCAAGGTACCAAGGTATATTCGCGTGGTCGAGGAGTTCCCCATGACCGTTACCGGCAAGGTCCAGAAATTCAAAATACGGGCGCAAATGGAAAAGGAACTCGGACTGGTCTGAAAGGGCTGCATTCACGGGTCAGTCATCGTAAACTGGGGCGATGCTTCTGTTGCGACACCCGTTTTCCTTACTGGCGATCTGCCTGCTTGTTCTGGTGGGTGTGCTGCGCTCGTATTCCCCGCCTGCACCACTGGGTGCGGATGTTCCCAATGTTGTTTTTTCTGCGGTACGTGCCGAAGCCATTCTGCGTGAGCTGCTAGCGGAAAATCTGCCGCATGTTTCCGGCTCACCGCAAAATGCAATGGTTCGAGACCGGATCGTTGCCCAACTGGAATCTTTTGGTTACCAACCGGAAATCCAGTCGCGGTACCACTGTAACCCGATGTTTGGAAGTTGCAGCCCGGTGGAAAATATCATTGCCGTTAAGCCCGGTGAGGCTGGCGAGGGTGCGGTGTTATTGACGGCGCACTATGACAGTGGCTGGGTGGCTCCTGGCGCGGCGGACGACGGTGCGGGTACAGCAGCCATTCTTGAAATCGCCCGGATGGCTGCAGAATTCCCTTCCTTCGAAAACGATATTGTGTTTCTGATAACAGACTCGGAGGAGAATGGACTGATTGGAGCGGATGCATTCGCTGAGCATCACCCCTTATTTCCCGGGGTAAAAGCCGTTATTAACCTGGAGGCACGTGGCGTTACCGGTCCCAGCGGCCTGTTTGAGACCGGGGAAGGAAACCGCCGGGTTATCCGCATGTTTGCCGATTCGGTTGAACGGCCGTACGGCAGTTCGCTGGTGTATGAAATCTACAAGCGGATGCCCAACGACACCGATTACACGGTTTATAAGCGCAAAGGTGTGATGGGCGTCAATTTTGCATTTGCACAGGGTGTGGCGGTCTATCACTCCGCCATCGATGACCTGGACCACCTGGATATGGGCAGCCTGCAGCACCACGGTGACAATGCCTGGGGCATGACCAAAGCATTTGCTGAACGCAACCTGGATTCTGTTGTATCCGGCGAGGACGGTGGTTATATCGACGTTTTCGGAAAATGGCTGGTTCATTACACGGTCAGCATTACCCATGGGCTGGCATTGATCCTGGGCGTTTGGGTTATGTTGGCCATCGGGTTGGCATTCCGTAAAGTTTTCCGCTTCCGTCAATTGCGATGGGGCTTAGTGGCTGTGCCTTTCCTTCTGCTTACGATTGCGCTGGGCGGTTACTTGCTGTCCTGGCCCCTTGGGCACTGGCCGGATCTGCATCCGCTGGAACATCCATCACCCTGGGTAGGTCGTCTCGCCCTGTTACTGATGGTTGCACTGGCGGGATACACCACACTGAAACTCTTCACTGGCAAGGTGTCGGCCTGCGTGTGGCTGGTCATTGCCTGGGCCCTGGTCTTTATCCTTGCTATGCGCCTGACTTCTTTCATGCCAACGGCTTCACACATCGCATTGTTGCCGCTTGCCCTATTCGCATTGGGTTCGATTGTCGACCTGTTTCGCAAGAAATCTGCTGCTCCTTTGCTGGTGGCTTCCGTGCTGGGATTTGCCGGTGCGTCATTCATTTCCTTCTACCATTTCTTCATGCTCGATGTGGTGATGAACTTTGACCAGAGCCTGTTCAGGGCCATTTCACTGTGGATGATGGCGCTGGTCGTCATGCCCATGTTGCTGGCTTTCGTCAAGGACAGGGAGTTGACCTGGCAACCCGCCCGGTGGCTGTTGGTTGCCGTGTTGGGGGCCTGCCTGGTCCACCTGTTCATACCGGGTTACAGCAGTGAACGCCCCCGGGATATGACTCTGATGTACAGCGAAGTGGAGGGTGAGGCTTCCGGTTATATCGTGCTTGAGAGCATTTTCAAAAGACATGACCGGAAGTACGCCGAGGGTCATTCCTTCGAAATGCAGGAATTGAATTCCGGCCAGCTGGGAACGGTTCAGCGACCGGTGCGGGAGGTCGATTCGATCGGCTTGCCGGGTATCCGGATAGAAGAGTTGAGTGCCGCTATGGAGGGAGATGGATTTTCCCGCGAATTTGATATTTCAGTGCCTGGTGATGGTCAGTTTTTACGCCTGGCGATACCGAAAACAGCCGGTTTGGAAAAAGCCTGGGTTAACGGTGAACTGGCTCTGGACAACTCGCTGGAAAGCAAGCACAAGCGATGGGTGGATACGTTGCAGGTGATGTATCCCGAAGACGGTAAGGTGAAAGTCGAATTGCTATCCAGCTCACCTGACGCATTCACCATGGCAGCGGTGACCTGGCATGAGCTTCCCGGTATCCTGATCGCGCCTTTCATGGGCAACTGGCCGGACGATGCCCAACCCTATTTGTATGGCCCCCGGGCCGAGAAAATCCAGGAATACGAATTCGGGGCTATCCAGGCAGTTGCTGTACCACCATAGCTTCAATCAGGCATGGCCCCTGGCCCTCCATGGCATCTGCAAACTGCTGTTGAAATTCCTTTGCGTTGTTCGCCCGTGTGGCCGGAATCCCCATGCCCTCGGCCAGTGCTACCCAATCGATATCGGGTCGCGAGAGATCCAGCATTGAAAGCGTCTTTGGGGTGGGCTGGCCGGCGCCAACCCGGGCGAGCTCGATATTGAGGATGGCATAGCTACGGTTGTTCAGGATTACCACAGTTACATCCGTGTTTTCCCTCGCCATGGTCCACAAAGCCTGTACGGTATACATGGCGCTGCCGTCTGCCTGCAGGGCGATGACTTTCTGTTCGGGACAGGCGATAGCGGCGCCCAGGCTCAGTGGTAATCCCTGGCCAATGGCTCCACCGGTGAGCATCAGCCATTCGTGCGGCCGGGCATTAACGGTCGTAGGAAAGATGCCCAGGCCACAGGTTGCAGCTTCATCCGATACGATGGCATTTTCAGGCATCAGCCGGGTCAGGGTCTGTCCGATGGCGACCGGCGTCAATTCACCAGTGGCGGGCGGCAGGTCCACGGCGTAAGGCGTTGGCTCTGCGTCCTCAACCGCTCCGATGCGCCGGGCCACTTC
>CAYUBS010000034.1:17194-23467 GCA_964443145.1 uncultured Wenzhouxiangellaceae bacterium
GAGTTGATAGCATCTGCTGCTACCTCCGGCTGTTCTGTTTCAGGTAGCTCGGGCACGGGCAGAGTAGTTTCCTCCCAGGCATGGTTTGCCGGGGCAATCAGTGTGGCGATTTTACCCGCGCCGGTGGTGGCGGCCTGTACGGCCTGGGCGCCGGATGCGGCCAGGTCGTCTGCTGTAATGGAAACCTTGACCCAATCGGAACAAATGGCTGCATGAGCCGGAACATCCGACGTCAGCGGGGCGTCGTACTGCAGATGATAAGTGGCATGATCGCCGACGATGTTTATTACCGGTGAGTGCGCGCGCCGGGCGTTGTGCAGGTTGGCCATGCTGTTGGAAAACCCGGAGCCCACATGGAGCAGGGTGATTGCGGGTTTGTCCGCCATCCGTGCATACCCGTCTGCCGCTCCGGAAACCACGCCCTCAAAGAGACAAAGGATCGCTCTCATACCATCGTTGTTGCCGATAGCAGAGACCAGTTGCATTTCTGAAGTGCCCGGGTTTGAAAAACAGACTTCGACTTCGTTGGCTACCAGCGTTTCGAGTAGCTTTTCTGCTCCATTCATGATGACTGTCACTCCTGCCGATCGATTTCCAGAATCTTTCCTGGGTTGAGTATATTTTTTGGATCTATTGCTTGCTTGATGGTTTTCATCAGGACTATTTCTTCCGGGCTGCGTGATTGCTCCAGAAACGCACGTTTGGCCAGCCCGATGCCATGCTCTGCCGAGATTACACCATCGCGTTTACCCAGCGCATGGTAGACCACGGAATCGATCGCGTGGACAGTTTCCGGATCCAGGCTACCAACGGTCAGCACCAGGTGTATGTTGCCATCTCCCAGGTGGCCGAATACGACCATCCGGGACTGTGGCCATTGCTCCGCTATTTCTCGCCGGACTTCGTCCACATATCCTTCCATTTGCTGGATGCTGAGGCTGATATCAAAAGCAATGGGTGGATAGAGGTTCGCGAACAGGCCCTCGACGTCATCGCGAATGGACCACAGGTCTGTACGTTGCTGTTTGCTTTGGGCGATGACCGCATCGGCCACCAGGTCCAGATCAAAGGCTTCCTGCAAAGCCGATTCAAACCGCTCGCCGTCGCTTTCAGCATTTCCGCCACTGGACTCCAGCAGTACGTAGAAAGCGTGAGAAGTGTCAAGTGGGGGTTCATGCTTTTCCCCGCTACCAATGGTCATCGTGTAGAAATCGTTCCACATCACTTCGAATGCGCTGAGTGTGCCTCCAAGGGCGGAATCCATGGCGTGTAAAAAGCGTCCGAGTTTTTCAAAATCTGCAATCGCAACCAGCGCTGTGTTCAGGCTGCGGGGGCGGGGACGAAGCCTCAGGATGGCACGGGTAATGACGCCCAGAGTGCCTTCTGAACCAACGAACAGCTGTTTCAGATCGTAGCCTGTATTGTTCTTGATGACGTCCTTCATGGAAGAGATGATGGTTCCATCTGCCAGCACGGCCTCCAGGCCCAGCACCTGGTCACGCATCATGCCATACCGGATCACGCCGTTACCGCCTGCATTGGTGGCTATATTGCCTCCAATGGTGGCACTGCCACGTGCCCCAAGGTCGAGTGGGAAACAAAGTCTGGCGTCCTCGGCGCTCTCCTGGACCTTTTGCAGTTGTACGCCGGCCTCGACAGTGAGCGTGCGGTTGAGGGTATCAACAGGATTCATGGCGACCATGCGTTCCAGTGACAGCACGATGTCGCCGGGACCGGCCTTGGCACCCCCGACCAGTCCGGTCAAGCCGCCATGGGTGACGACGATCTGGTTGTGTTCATGACAGAGTTTGAGAACAGCGGACACTTCTGCTGTGCTCGCCGGGCGGACCAGCGCCCTGGCGAGGCAGCCACCTTGTGGCGGCCAGCTGTCGGATCGTGCCAGAACATCTGCATCACGCAACAGGCCACTCGGCCCCACAATCTCTTCAATTTTACCCAGGATGTCATTCATCTAAAGAATTCTACTCTGTTGTTTGTTTTCTTTCCCCGGCACGACAAAATCCAGATCAATTATGTTTCAATTAGTAATGGGATTATTGAGAGGCAATAACAAATGAAAGACTTCGATGGCAGGGTTGCGCTGGTTACAGGCGCTGGCAGTGGTATTGGACAGGCAACGGCCCTGGCCCTGGCGGCAGAGGGTGTCAGCGTGGCGGTTACTGACATTGACCTTGAGGCTGCACAAGCCACCGTGCAACTTATCAGTGAGCAGGGGATGTTGGCGCGGGCATTCGAGTTAGATGTATCTGATCGAGAGAGTATTGATCGTGCTGCGCTGGCCATTGACGAAGCGCTGGGTGCACCCTCTATTTTGATCAACAACGCCGGTATTGCGGTAGGAGGGCTTTTTCTCGATAGCAGTCCTGAAAGCTGGCAGCGGGTAATGTCGATCAACCTGATGGGGGTGGTGAACTGTTGTCACCGGTTTATCCCGGCGATCGTGCAGGAAGGAAAGGGTGGATATGTCGTAAACATGGCTTCCATGCTGGGCTACATCGGCGCCAGAGGGGTCAGTGCCTATTGCACGACCAAATTTGGCGTTCTGGGATTCAGCGAGAGCCTGCGGGCCGAATTGAAAGACCATGACATTGGCGTCAGTGCTATCTGCCCGGGTGTGGTGCGTACCAATATCATCAGTGCAGGTGTGCTGGAGTCGGCGACTGTGGATGTCGAGGCCAAGAGAACCGAAATCGAAGCTGTTTACGAAAAACGGGACTATTCACCGGTGCTTGTTGCGATCGCTATTCTCAAGGCCATTCGGAATAATCGGGCGCTGGTCCCGGTTACGACAGAAGCCTGGGGAGCCTACTATGCCAAGCGCTGGGCGCCCTGGCTGGTCCGCTGGATGTCCCGAAACGATCTGGCCTGACGGATTTTCCGGACCGCAAATAGGAAAAGGGCCACTGAAGTGGCCCTTTTCCTGGTTCTGCTGTGAGTGAACAGTCAATCAATAGGCATACTTCGCCGAGAACTGAACACGTGTCAGATCACCGTCTGCACCACTTTCGATTTTCCGCTTGGCATACATGAACTCAATACCAAAATCGAGCTTGGGCAGTGGGCTGTATATCAGGTTGGCATGAACACTGGAGGCTTTCTTGGTCACCCCGGTGCCGGTGCGCTCAATCTTATTATCAACCGACAGGTAACCCAGGGTCAGGTTGCTGCGCCATTGCTGATTCCAGAAGTGCCGGTATGAACCGAATGCGCCCCAGGACTTGATGGCTTTCAGATCACCATCCATATCCAGAACCGCGCCGTTGGCTGTATTCAGGCCCATGTAACGACCCATGCCTTTACCCGCGCTGGCCATCCAGCGGAAATCATCGCGTTCAAAGGCCTTCAACTTGCCGGAAACGCTGAGGCCGTAGCCCGTAGTGGAGTCCTTGATGTCGAGTGCATTGTTCTGGTAACGAAGTTCGCGGACGATAGCTGCGACCGTCATACCGCCCCAGTCACCCTTCCAGTTGTAACGGCCCACGATATCCGGGACCCTGTTGTCATCGGCGACGATCCTTCCACCACCCTCATAAGGCGTAATGGTGGTTTCCGGGTTCTCAATCGCGAACTGCCAACCGCCGCTGGTATAGCGGATCATTGTCTGGCGGCCGAAGATGGTGGATTCTGCCGGACCAACGAAATCCAGGTTCTCAGGCAGTGCGCCGACGTTAAAGAAGGTCATCCAGGTTTGGCCGAACAGCCATTTGTCATACGTGAAGAACGCGTGACGCAGGCGTGGCGCATAGGAATTTGAAACCCGCTCATTGCCTTGTCCACCGGCCAGGAAATCAAATTCCACAAAGGTGCTCATTTTGGCGCCGTTGTCCAGGTTGTGGGTTGTCTTGAAGTTGATCCTTGATTCCTTGGCGTGCATATCAAAGTACTTCTCGCCATCACTGCCTACAGGTACTGTGCCTGCAATGTAAAAGTCACGGCCGATATTGCCCGCGGCGACGGAACCGTCGCCGTAGTCACTGTAAATCAGATCGGCTTTGACATACCCGCCAACCTTGAATGTGTGTTTCTTGGCCTCAGCCTCTTGCTCGGCGTGGTGCTCGGCCAGCATCATATTGACTTTTTCTTCCGCGATTGCCTCGGCACGTGCCTCGACCACGACGGTGTCAATAACAATTTCCTCTTGCTGCACCTCCTGGTTCTCCAGCAGTCGTGTGACCAGTGCTTCCAGTTCTGCTACCCGGGTTTCCAGTTGATCAACACGGTTCCCATCGGCGAAAGCACCGCCCGAACTGCAGCCAAGTGCTACCGCAACGGACAAACTCAGTAAGGTTTTCTTCATAGATTTCCGGGCCATCATAGCCTCTCCTCATCAGACGTAATCCCACGTGAATGATCCGAATTTTCCGTGGCTACGGGTATTAGCCATTGGTCTAATAGATGCGGGATTCTTCTACTATGGTCTAGATGACTTCCGGGCTGATTGCTGGGAAAATCCATAACCCTGATGAACCGACTAATCGCCATACAGGCAGAAACGGTGATCGTGGCTGACGACCACCCGCTTTTTCGCACTGCCATCAAAGAAGCACTTGAAGCGGAGCAGGGCCAGACCCGCTTCCTTGAAGCCAATTCGTTTGAGAGCCTTCAGAAACTGGTTGATGAACAGAAAGAAGTCGACTTGGTGCTGCTTGACCTGCACATGCCTGGCATCAGTGGTTTTGCTGGTCTCGTGTACCTGCGTAAGCGTTACCCAAGCGTTCCGGTCGTGATCATTTCGGCGAACGAAGACCCCGTGGTTATTCAAAGGGCGCTGGAACACGGTGCCGCCGGATTCATCCCCAAGTCTTCCAGTATTGCGACCATCACCGAAGCGATTGCAGAGGTGCTGATGGGTGAGATCTGGTCCCCCGACACCACTGTTTCCGATTTACCGGGTAATAATGTCTCTGAGGTGGAGCTGGCGGATCGGATGTCGCAACTCACACCCCAGCAATTCAAAGTGCTGATGATGATGTCGAAGGGCTTACTGAACAAGCAGATAGCTTATGAGCTGAGTGTCTCAGAAGCGACGATCAAGGCGCACGTCACCGCCATCATGAACAAACTGGGTGTTAACAATCGCACTCAAGCGGTTCTGGCGGCCAGTCAGCTTTCAGTATCCGATCCGAATAATCGCCTGTAGAGTACGACTCCGCTCAGGCCTGTTTCAGCATATTGGTCATCAATGCGCGCAACGCAGCCGGCTTTATCGGCTTGCGTAACAACCCGTAATTCTGCTCTCGCGCTTTTTCCTCAAGCTCAACCGAGCGGTCAGCGGTGATCACGATGGCCGGCAGGCGAACGCCAAGTATGGCGTCCAGTTGTTCCATCACCTCGATGCCGTTTGACTGGTCATCCAGGTGATAGTCCACCAGTGCGAGAGCCGGCTTGCCGCCACGAGCAAGTTCCTGCGTGGCTTGCTGCATGTTTTCCGCCAGCAGGACATTGCAGCCCCAGCGCTCGAGTAACATCTGCATGCCCTCGAGAATTTCGGGTTCATTATCGATGCAAAGTACCGTCAGGCCTTCCAGTCTTGACTGGTCACCCGGAACCGCCGCGGGCGAGGGTTGTTCATCGGGAGACTGATTGCTGGCCAGCGGCACCAGGACGGAAAAGCAACTTCCCTTACCGGGCTGTGAGCGGACCGTGATCTGGTGTTCAAGCATGGATGAAATTCGCTCACAAATAGCGAGCCCAAGACCCAGGCCTTTTTCATCCAGGCGCTGGGCATAGTCGAGCCGGTGAAATTCCTGGAAGATGGCGCGTTCTTCCGACGCATCGATACCCACGCCGGTATCCCAGACACTGATCCTGAGATGATCGCCCTGGACCCGGCAGCCCAAAAGTACGCCGCCGGACTCGGTGTAGCGCATCGCATTGGCAAGATAATTCTGAATGATCCGGTAGAGCAGGTTACGGTCGCTGAATATCCGGTAACTGGCCGGGCGGACCCGGAGTTCCAGATCCTTGTTGGCGGCCAGCGGTTTGAAGCGTCTGCGCAGTTGTTCAAACAGGTCCGATACGGCGATGTTTTCCGGCTCAGGCTGATACATTCCCGAGTCGAGCTTGGAGATGTCGAGCAGGGCGCTGAGCAGTTCCTCGGCGGCTGTCAGGCTGCGGTCAACGCGCATCACCAGTCGCGCCTGCTCGCCTTCAGGGTCTTGTTGCTGGCGCAGGATGGAGACAAACAATCGCGCAGCATTCATCGGTTGCAGCAGGTCGTGGCTGGCGGCTGCAAGAAATCGTGTTTTACTT
>CAYUBS010000035.1:0-13508 GCA_964443145.1 uncultured Wenzhouxiangellaceae bacterium
GCCTGTTTTTGCGAAGAAAGCGTAGTGAACGTCAGTGTGCCCGTGATCAATAACACCGCAGCAACCGTTGCGGCGGCAATCAGTCGGTTGCGCCTCTGGCGCTGTAGATTTCGCCGCCGCAAATCATCGAGCCGGATCCCAAGGATTCCGGAGACGATTTTCAGCTTCGCCAGCAGTTTCCCGTCCGCCCACTTGCGTGCATCGGCGGCAAGGGGTTCGTGCTCACTGCCATCCGGGCCAGTTGTGAGGGCGGAGGGAAAGCATCGCTGGCCGGGATCCTTCGCCTGCGGATCACCATCAACGATGAGAGCAAATATCCGGTCCTGCCGGCCGAGGCTACTGAAGTACTGCACTTCCTCATTTACCCAAATAGACTGCACGGCGGCCGGGGAACAGACCACGATCAGTGCTTCAGACGCCTCCAGGGCCTCTTTAACCGTTGCACTCAAATCAGATGCAGAAGGCAGGTCTTCGCGGTCGCGGAAAACAGGTTCCAGACGCCGGGGAACCGGGCCAAAATCGCTTTCTATTCCAACCAGCCTTTTTGGTACCCGGTAACTTTCAAGCGCTCGTTGCAGCCACGCGCTCCATTTACGGTCGCGATGGCTGTAACTGATGAATGCTTTGTAGCGAAAGGGCTCCATCCGCCTAGCATAGCCTAAAAATGTTTATACTTGCGGCATGAAATCCTGCAAAGTTTATCGTTCAGAAAAAAAAGCTGAAACCTACCTTTACCTGGCCGACAGTATGGAATTTAAGGACCTGCCCGAAGAGCTGCGAGAACGGTTCGGAGTACCTTTTCTGGTGATGCCGTTGATGCTGACGAAAAAGCGCAAGCTGGCCAGGGTAGAGGTGGAAAAAGTGATCACAAACCTGGAAGAGCACGGATTTTACTTGCAGTTGCCGCCGAAACTTTCGGTCGAAGAGGAAATCTCCCGACGCTTCTCCTGAGCTACTTGGTGGTGGTCGCTACGCTGACAGATTCGATATCAACGGCCTTTGCAGCGTCGAGAATGGTTACCAACGCGTCGGTATCGGCTTCCGGGTGGGCCGCGATGATCAGCGTCGAGTCCGGCTTCTCCGCTTTCTCCCGCTCCAGGTTGGCTTCAACCGCACCGGTCTCCAGGATTCGGCCTTTCAGGCTGATCAGGCTGGCACTGTCGATTTTAATAACGATGGGGCCTTTGTCCTGCTTGATTTCTTTGGGTGGAGCGTTGGAGGGCCGTGACACCTCGAGACCCTTTTCCTTGACGAATGAAGTCGTCACGATAAAGAAGATGAGCATGATGAAGACGATATCCAACATCGGCGTGATGTTGATTTCGGCTTCATCTTCAATGTGGCGTCTTCGTTTCATACAACGCTTTCCATTAATAGTACCCGCGAGGGGACTGACAGGTTACTTAAATACCGCTGTTTTGGCCAGTATGGGCCTTCATTCCACAGTGACAGATTTCGCCAGGTTTCTCGGCTGGTCAACGTCGGTGCCGCGCAGCACGGCCACGTGGTAGGCCAGCAACTGCAGGGGAATGGTCAATACGACCGGTGCCAGCAACATGCCGCCGGTGTCCAGTTCAACGACCTGCCCATGATGCTTCTTCAAGCTGGAAACCGCCGCTGCATCAGCAATCACGAACATTTCACCACCCCTGGCCCGCACCTCCTCAATATTGCTGATAAGTTTCTCAAGCAGGCGATTATTAGGCGCGACGGCAATCACCGGCATGTCATGGTCGACCAACGCCAATGGTCCGTGCTTGAGTTCGCCGGCCGGGTAAGCTTCGGCATGAATGTACGAGATTTCCTTCAACTTTAGCGCACCTTCCATGGCGATTGGAAAATGGCTACCACGACCGAGGAACAGCGCATGGTGTTTTTCCACGAAACGCTCTGCCAGCAGCTCGATCTGGCTATCAAGCTCCAGTGCGCGTGTAATCAATTCAGGTAACTGATGTAAATCTCTGGCCCATTCAGCGATCTGCTGATCATCGACCTGGCCTGAAAGCTGGGCCAGTTCGAGTACCAGCAACTGTAGCGCCACCAGTTGCGTGGTGAAGGCCTTGGTTGAAGCGACGCTGATTTCCGGACCTGCACGAGTCATCAGCACAAGGTCCGCTTCGCGCACGATAGAGCTTTCGGGTACGTTGCATATCACCAGCACGGCGAGATATCCGGCCTTCCTGGCATGGCGCAGCGCGGCCAGTGTGTCAGCGGTTTCTCCGGACTGGGATATCGCGACAAATAACGTATTGCCAGGCACAACGGGATTGCGGTAGCGGTATTCGCTGGCCACTTCCACCATGCAGGGAATGCGGGCCAGCTCTTCCATTTGGTACCGGGCGACCAGGCCGGCGTGGTAACTGGTGCCACAGGCAACAATATGAACCTGCTCTGCCTGCTTCAGAATGTCATCCGCGCCAACCCCGAAAATATTGGCCAGTACATGGTCGGTCCCGATCCGCCCTTCCAGCGTTTCGGCCACCGCCGCGGACTGCTCAAAAATCTCCTTCTGCATGTAGTGCCGGAATTTTCCGCGCTGAACCGCGTCTGCTGTCATGTCCGCTTCTTTGATGGGGCGTTCGACCGAACCGTCCTGACGGTCCCGAATGTCATAACCGTGCGTATCCAAACGCACCACATCACCTTCTTCGAGGTACACAAACCGGTTGGTCACCGACAGCAGAGGATAAATATCCGATGCCAGGAAGTGCTCGTCAAAGCCAATGCCAAGCACCAGCGGACTGCCGGCGCGTGCGCCCACAACAACACCCGGTTCAGCAGCACTGACTACGGCAATCGCATAAGCCCCGCGTATGAGCTTAACCACTTCACGAACCGCGGCAAACAGGTCGTTTCCCGAATCCATCAGCTGGTGAACCAGGTGAACCATCACCTCGGTGTCGGTATCGGAACTGAATTCGTAGCCATCCGACTCGAGAGCCGTGCGCAGTTCATCGTGGTTCTCGATGATGCCGTTATGCACCAGCGCGACAGTGCCTCCAGACATATGCGGATGAGCGTTACGGGTATTGGGTACACCATGGGTGGCCCAGCGCGTATGAGCGATACCACAATGACCGTCAAGAGGAGTTTCCTTTAGCAACGCCTCCAGGTCTTTTACCTTACCCCGGGTCCTGAGGCGCACCAGCTCATCACCCTGCTGCATTGCGATACCGGCCGAGTCGTAACCCCGGTACTCCAACGCCTGGAGTCCGGAAACCAGAATGTCACTGACGCTGCGGCGTGCAGAGGCTGCTACGATTCCACACATGGCTCAGGTTTCCTCGTCTTTAATGGGCCGTTTCCAACCCGCTATCGTCGTTTGCCGCGAGCGGCTAAGGGTAAGAGAGTCCGCCGGCGCGTTATTGGTAACGGTTGATCCAGCGCCGATAGTAGCCCCCTGGCCGACCGTCACCGGAGCAACCAACTGCGTATTGGAACCGACAAAAACGTTATCCTCGATTATTGTCTGGTGTTTGTTGGCACCGTCATAATTGCAGGTGATGGTACCCGCGCCTATGTTTACGTTGGCACCAACCACGGAGTCGCCCAGGTAGCTCAGGTGGCCGGCCTTACTGCCAACGCCCAGCCGCGCATTCTTTGTCTCTACAAAATTTCCCACGCGGCACCCGGCTGAAAGCACGGTGCCAGGGCGCAGACGCGCAAAAGGGCCAATATCGCATTCACCGGTAGTGATCACCCCTTCAAGGACGCTGTGCGGGAGAACCGAGGTTCCCGCGGCCAGGTCGCAATCGGTCAACACGCAGCCAGGTCCGATCATTACACCGTCACCCAGGCGATTCTCGCCCGCAAGTACAACGTTAATGTCCAAACAAACATCAGAACCGGCACCCACCCTGCCACGAATGTCTATCCGGTCCGGATCGATGATATGCACCCCTTCATCCATCAGTTCGCCGGCCCTGAGTTGCCGGTAACGCTTTTCCAGTTCAGCCAGCTGACGCCGGTTATTCGCACCCTGCAAATCACGAACGTCAGGGGCGATGACGCCGTGCACCTCTCCGGTTTCTGCCCGCGCCATCGGGAATACGTCTGGCAGGTAGTATTCCTGCTTGGCGTTATCGCATTTCAGACGATCCAGCCAAGCCCGGAGCCTGGCAGCATCGGCCAGGATAATCCCCGTGTTCACTTCGCGGATTTTGTGCAGCTCGGCTGTCGCATCATGGTGCTCCACCACACCGATGATGTTACCGCCAGGGTCCCTCAGGATGCGGCCATAACCCGTAGGGTCATCGAGTTCCATCGTGAGCAGGGCCAGCGGAAGGTTCTCGTCCGTAGCCAGCTGCGACAACAAGGCCGCGGGTATCAGGGGGTGATCGCCCAGCAACACCAGCACTGCAGCCTGGTCAGGAATGTCCGGCATGGCCTGCATGACGGCGTGCCCGGTACCCCTGCGTTCGGCCTGCTGCACCCAGTTGACCGGGTATGTATTGCAAGCCTCCATGACCTGGTCGGCGCCATGGCCTACAACCACGTGTACCTGCTCCGGCTGCATCGATAGCGCCGTGTCCAGTAAATGCGCCAACATCGGCCGCCCACCGACGGTTTGCAGCATTTTGGGCAGGCTGGATTTCATTCGGGTACCCTCGCCGGCGGCAAGGATGACAATGTGTAGGCTTTGCTTCATCGGATCACGCGAAAATTCATGGTTTAAAGCCTGACAGTATAGCCCCATCAACGTGAACGCTCTATTTATGGATGCTGCCGGAATAGACTATAGTTACGGACTGATTCATCAAATAGCACTATGGACAATGCAATGAACCCAGCCAGGGCAATCTATACAATCGCAATTCTCGTTTTGGCGGGGGTTTTCTGTCTGCCGGCTCACGCCCAGAAAAAAGACTTGCCGCTCACGCTGGACGGGCTGCAGTTACTACCGGAATCACAACTGGCCGCCGTTTATGCTGACCCGGAAGCGGATCTCACCGTTTATGACAGCCTGCTGCTGCTCGATGCACAAGTCGCGTTCAAAAAGAACTGGCAAAGGGACATCAACCAGAACAAGCCTTACCGCGTTTCCGCCGATGACATGCTTAAAATTCGTGGCGATGTAGCCGTGCTCTTCCATGAGATTTTCACCCAGGCACTGGAAACCGCCGGCTATAGACTGGTCAACGAACAATCACCCGGGGCACTGATCATCCGCCCCGCCATTCTTGATTTGAACGTCAACTCGCCTGCCACTCCCGGCCCCACAACAACCCGCAACATCACAGAGTCGGCCGGTGACATGACGCTCTACCTGGAGCTGCGGGATTCGATCACCGGCGATGTGCTGGCCAAGGCGATGGATTTCCAGTTTGACCGCAGCAACATCACGACTTTCATGATGGACAGTACCCGGAATGAAAAAGCCGCCCGGCGCATGCTGAGCGGCTGGGCTGAGGTGTTGGTCAATGGTCTGCAAGAGGCAGGGGTCAGCGCCACGGGTCGTCCATGATCGTCAGCTTACTGCTGCTGTACCTGCTAGTGCTGCCTTCTACCGGCTTTGGCGATGAACCGGATCAGTGGACCACCAATGAAGGTCAACTGGTTCTGCGGGGTGTTCCGCAGATCCCTCCCACCCTGGTTAACCGTCTGAACCAGTACCAGAATGTCCGCTCGGCGCTATTCATGGACTGGACCCGGGACGGCAAGGGCGTCTACATCCGCACTCGCTTCGATGACATCAGCCAGCTCCACCGGGTGCATGCCGCTGGTGGTGCCCGGCAGCAACTGACCTGGTTCCACGAGCCTGTAGGGCAGGTTTTACGCCGTCCTAAAAGCAATCAATTGGCCCTGACAATGGATGAAGGTGGCCACGAACTGGACCAGATTTTCCTGTTCGACCCGGATACCGCCACCTCCACCCGGGTGACTGATGGCAGCTCGCGTAACCGCCATATCTGCTGGAGCAGGAATGGCCGGAAACTGGCATTCCAGTCGACCCGACGTAACGGCCGTAACAACGACCTGTGGATCATGGACCCCGACAATCCCGACAGCGCGAAACTGCTATTGGAAGCTCCCGACGGCTCCTGGTTCGCTCCAACCGATTTCAGTCGCAACGGGAAGCTCCTGCTGGTCCAGCAATTCCTGAACGTTACGGACTCACGGATTTTTGTACTCGACCTGGAAGATGGCAGCCTGCGGACGCTCGCGGGAGACTCCGGGTACCCCTCTGCCAATCGTGCATTGTCTTTCGACCACCTCGGGGAGGGGTTCTACTTCATCACCAACGAGCGTAACCGTGCCGCTGAACTGAGTTGGCAGCCACTCAAGCCTGAAGTTCCCCGCCAGTACATCACCGCGCAAATCCCGTGGGATGTGACTGCCTTTGCGATCAGTAACAACGGTAAACGCGGCGCCATCGTCACCAACGAGGAGGGGCTGAGCCGCCTTTACCTTCTGGATACCCGGAGCGGTAAATTCACATTAGTGAAGAATATCCCGGTAGGCATCATCAGCCGCCTGAAATTCAACCGCGACAACCGTCGCCTGGCAATGAGCCTGAGCGCTGCGCAATCACCAAACGACGTATACGTCCTGGACCTCGGCCGCTCAGTCAGGGCCGTAAAAAGCATCACACGCTGGACGTACAGCGAGGTCGGCGGCCTGGACACTGACTCATTTACTGAGCCAGAACTGGTGCGCTACCCGACCTTCGACGTGGCGGGCAGCCGACAGCGAACCATCCCCGCTTTCGTCTACCGGCCACCCGGCAAGGGGCCGCACCCGGTCATCATCTACGTGCACGGCGGTCCTGAAGGTCAATACCGGCCCTCATTCAGCAACAAGTTTCAGATGTGGGTTGCCGAGCTGGGTGCGGCCGTCATCGCGCCCAATATCAGGGGCTCAACCGGTTATGACAGTGACTTTCTGTCATTGGACAACCGCGAGAAACGCGAGGATGCGGTGCGGGATATCGGCGCCCTGCTCGACTGGATTGAGAACCAATCCGACCTGGACGCAGACCGGGTCGCGATTTATGGATCAAGTTATGGAGGGTACGTGGTCCTGGCATCGGCCGTGCTCTACGGTGACCGGCTCAGGGCGGGTGTAGATGTGGTTGGCATCAGTGATTTCGTGACGTTTTTGGAAAATACCGAAGACTACCGCCGCGAACTGCGCCGCTACGAATACGGTGATGAGCGGGACCCTGAAATGCGGGCGATCCTGCAACAAATCAGCCCGCTGAACAATGTGGATCAGATTGATATGCCGCTACTGGTGGTTCAGGGACGAAATGACCCACGGGTTCCCGTTGGCCAGTCCGAGCAGATCGTGCAGGCTTTGAACAAACGCGGCAAGCCGGTTTGGTACATTGAAGCGCTGAATGAAGGGCACGGCTACAACAGGAAAGAAAATCGCTCGGTTTATGAGCAGGCGACGATTCTGTTTCTGCAGAAATTTCTGCTCGAGTAGCGCTCCGCCAGAAGTCTATTACTCTGCCAGAACCGTAGCGGCCTCTGTTCTCAGGTGGAGGTCACGTTGCGGGAACGGAATCTGGATGTCGTTTTCACGGAACCGTTTTTCAATTTCAATCAGCAGATTGTGCTTTGCCAATCCCCTTTGCTCCGGGTACTTGATCCAGCCAAGTAATTCAAAATCCAGAGAACTCTCGCCGAAAGCCCGCATCCGGGCCCTCGGCGCCGGGTGACCCAGTACCAGCTCATTGTCTTTCGCAACCTGCTCCAGGACATCGACAACCAGGGTCGGTAGTGTCCCGTAAGCGACACCAACGGGAATGCGTATCCGGTGCTCAAGGCTCGGCCCACCGCTCTCATTGGTGATTTTCGCATTGCCCATAACGGCATTGGGTATCGAAATTTCGACATCATCACGGGTCAGCAAGCGCGTCGAGCGCATCCCCAGCTCGGTCACCACGCCTCTTTCACCCGTGTCCAGCACGATGTAGTCACCCAGTTTGTAGGGCGCATCAGCAATGATCGAGACCCCGGAAATCAGGTTCGCCAGCGTATCCTTTGCTGCGAAACCAACGGCGATACCGATTACCCCCGCCGATGCCAGCCACGCCGTGCCATCAATATTCCACAGCGTCATGAAGAACCAGACCAGGATGCTTAGCAGGACAACCTTGATGCCCATCTCGAACAAGGGCCGGGTGCGCGGCTGGAAGACCATAAAACGCCGGGTATCCCGCGACATCGCCGCAATCGCCAGGGCCGTTGCCTTGAACCACGCCCTGCCCCAAAGGAATAACAACACGGTAAACAACAACCGAATCAGTACCCAGTCGACCGACTCTCCGAAATCGAAGGCCTTGATCGTAGCTGCCAGGGCCAATACCACTGCGGTCTGCACAATCGGCTCGGTCAAAAATTTGACCAAGTGATCATCCAGGTCCGAGCGGGTTCTCCGGGCTGCCTGCGACAAGACCGTTTCAAGTATCCACTGGATGCCCTTACCCAGGGCATAACCGGCGATGAGCATCATCAAAACGAGAATCAGGGGATAATCCTGCAGGAAATCCCAGGCCGGCATCATCCACTCCGGCAGGAACGGCTCAATCTGGATGTTCAGATCAAGCACATCCGTCAGTTCCAGGCCTTCCTCGGGAATCGATTCGGGAACTTCTGTGGCGTCTTCCTGGCTAACGGGTAGGATTTGCATCGGCTATGTCAGTTCTGGAAATCCAGACCCAGGTCTTCACGTGCAACGATGACACCATTGGTATCTGCGTAAAGATAATTTCCGGGCTGTAAGGTTACGCCTGCGAAGTTCACGCTGACTTCCAGCTGCCCTTCACCGCGTTTTTCTGTTTTTACCGGGTGGCTGTTGAGTGCTTTCACACCCAGGTCGATGGTTTCGAGAATTTCCACGTCGCGAACGCAGCCGTTGATCAACAGGCCCTGCCAGCCGTTCTCGGCGGCCGCAGCAGCCAGCAAATCCCCCAGCAAGGCATGTCGCAAAGACCCACCGCCATCTATCACCAGCACCCGCCCGCGACCATCAGATCGGACCGCGTCTCTAACCAGTGAGTTATCTTCAAAGCACTTGATGGTGACGATTTCACCGCAGAAACGGTGCTTTTTTCCAAAATCGGAAAACAGCGGTTCCAGCACGGAAATCCGGTCAATGAAGTCATCACATATATCGGGAACGGAATAAGACATAACCGACATTATACGGTGCGTAAAAAAGCGCGCGGTGATAATTTCTCAGCGCCCGCCCTCTTTCATTGCCAACTCTTCGTAACCCACGCATTGGTTCAGCCTTAAGGTAAAATCAGCGGATCTACTGAAACGCGGGAGCGGAAACATGTTCGGGGACAATGTAGTTTGGATTACCGGCGCTTCGTCAGGTATTGGCGAGGCACTCGCCCTGCAATTCGCCTCACAAGGCGCCAGGCTCGTTCTCTCGGCCCGCCGCGAAGATGAGCTGCAACGTGTGAAAGCGCTGTGCATTAATAATGGCGCTGCCGAGGACGGAGTAACGGTGCTGCCGCTGGACGTGACAGACCACGCAGCCATGCCCGCAGCCGTAGAATCGGTTGTTTCTACCTTCGGGCGCGTTGACATGCTGATCAACAACGCTGGGATCTCACAGCGCTCGCGGTGCGAAGACACCGACATGTCCGTTTATCGCACGATCATGGAAGTCGATGTCCTTGGCCCGATCGCGATGACCAAGGCTGTTCTCCCATTGATGCTGAAGCAAGGCAGCGGGCATCTTGTAGTCACTTCCTCGGTGGCCGGCAAAATCGGTGCGTCGCGACGCACCGGTTACTGTGCCGCCAAGCACGCAATGATGGGTTTCTTCGATGCATTGCGAGCAGAGAACGCCTACAGAGGTTTGCGGGTCACCACGATCACTCCCGGGTTTATCCGAACCGATGTCTCGGTCAACGCACTGAAGGGTGACGGCAGTGAGTTTGGTACAACCGACGACAACATCGCCAATGGCATGGATGTAACCCGCTGTGCCGAAGTCATCATGAAAGGCTTCCGCAAGGGGAACCCGGAAATAGCCGTGGGGGAAGGTATTGAAATGAAAGCGCTGTGGCTGAAACGATTCTTTCCCAAAACCGCATTCAAAATGGTCGCCAGGATAGGCTGAATCGGGTAGTTACTTCTGCGCCAGCATCCATTTGCGCAAACGATTTGAGTCGCCAAACGGCGTGAGCTTGCCAAACGAGTTCAACAGGACGATAGAAACAGACTCGCCCTCAATCGTTGCCTGCATCACCAGGCAGCGCCCCGCTTCGTTGATGTAGCCGGTTTTGCTGAGTTCGATATCCCAACTGGAATTCTTCAACAGGCGGTTGGTGTTGCCGTAGACCAACGGCCCGCGCCTGGAGTACGGATGCACCTCCAGCCGTTGCGTGGTGCTGGCCTGCCGGATCAAAGGGAACCCGTAAGCTGCATTGACCATTTTAGCCAGGTCGCTGGCGGTGGACTGGTTGTCCACGTTGAGTCCTGCAGGATCTGCAAAACGACTGTGATTCATCCCCAGCTTCCCGGCTTTCCTGTTCATCTCCGACACGAAGGCCTTCAAACCACCCGGATAGGTTCGGCCCAGGGCTGACGCCGCCCGGTTTTCAGAAGACATGATTGCCAGCAGAATCATTTCGCGCCGGCTAAGGGAAGCCCCATACTCCAGGCGTGATCCCGTCAGCTGAACCAGGTCGCGGTCGTCTTTGGTGACGGTGATTTTTTCATCCAGGTCGACATCGGAATCGAGGATCACCATGGCGGTCATCAGTTTTGTGATCGATGCGATCGGTCGGACGGCATCAGCGTCTTTGCCATAAATAACATTACCAGCGTCATCAACTACCAGTGCCGAAGCCGACCGCACTTTCGGGTCGCCCTTCAGATTGGTAAAGGCAGATGCCAGTGCTTCCGGCGGACGGACGAATCCCGTCGCCATCAAAACGACCAGTGATAATGCAGCTAGAAAGCGGACCATTCCCTTCATCCTATTGATCGAGAAATTCCAGTGCCCTCATCAAAACATGGAAGAACCGTCGATATCCTCTTCGGTAGTCTTGACGCGGCAGGGGATGAAGTCACCGGTGATCATCTGGTCATAGGTGAGTCCCGGCCCGACCATCGGGTAGACGCCGGCATCCGGGTCGATGATAACTTCAAGGAAGGCGGGGCCCGGAAAGGCCAGCCATTCTTTCACGGTCTTCTCCAGGTCTTTCTTGTCACTGAGGCGCGTGGCGTATTCGAAACCATCGGCTTCAGCCGTTTTAACGAAATCCTTGCTGCGCAGCGACTTGTCACTGGCGGACAAACGGCCGCCGTAAAACAGTTTTTGCCACTGCCTGACCATACCGTCGCCGTAGTTGTTCAACACCAGTACTTTGACCGGTAATCCATAAGTGGTGGCTGTTTCCAGCTCACCCAGGTTCATCCGGATACTGGCATCCCCATCCACATCGATCACCAGGTGATCGCGGGCGGCAAACTGGGCGCCGATTGCTGCCGGCAGACCAAAACCCATGGTCCCCATGCTGCCGGAAGTGAGCCACAAACGGGCATGCTTATAGTCAAAATACTGGGCAGCCCACATCTGGTGCTGGCCGACACCGGTGGTGATGATCGCATCACCCCCGGTTATGTCATTGATCGCCTCGATCACGGCATAGGGCTGGATCAGATCGCTGTCTCGGTCATAGTTCAGGGCATAGGTTTTCTTGAGATCAATGACTTCCTCGTGCCAGACGCTGAAATCCGGTGAAATGCGGTGCCTTGTGCCATATTCGTAAACCGCCTGCAGGTCCTGCTTGAGAACCCCGACGTGGAACCAGTCAACGGCCTTGACCTTGCCGATTTCAGAAGGGTCGATATCAAATTGCGCAATATGGCGAGCGTTTGGAGCGAATTTATCGGGAACACCAGCCACCCGGTCATCGAAACGGGCGCCCACGGCAATCAGGAAGTCACAATCATCCACTGCATAGTTGGCGCTGGCCAGGCCATGCATACCCAGCATATGCAATGACAGGGGTTGCGTGGTGTCTACCGCGCCGATACCCATCAGGGTGGTGGTTACCGGGATACCGAACTGTTCGGCGAATTGGCGCAGTTCCCTGGTCGCATTACCGTTGATCACGCCACCGCCAGCGTAGATCAAGGGGCGTTCTGATGCCTGCAACATGCCGAAGAATGAAGCCAGCTTGGTATCGTCCAGGTGATTGTCGCGGGCCGCGTGCAATCTTTGACGGTAACCGGGTACGGGCAGCAAGCCCTCGCCTTTGAACACCCCGGACCAGTTTTGAACGTCTTTGGGCAGGTCGACGACCACCGGGCCAGGCCGGCCGGTCCGTGCGATTTCAAACGCCGTACGCACGGTAGATTCAAGTTTTTCGGGGTCTGTGACCAGGAACGTGTGTTTCGCTACCGGACCAAGGCAGCTAATGACCGGCGCTTCCTGGAAAGCATCCGTACCGATGGCATGGGTGGGGACCTGACCGCAAATCACTACGATGGGCGTGGAATCAGCCATGCAGTCCCGTACCGGTGTAACCGTATTGGTTGCACCCGGACCCGATGTCACCATCACCACACCAACCTCACCGCTGGCGCGTGCAAAGCCGGCAGCCATGAATCCTGCACCCTGTTCATTGGCGGGCACAATCAGCGGCATGGGCTCGGTGCCGTCTTCAGTGGCATGCTCTGCGTTGTAGCGGAAAACGGCATCATAGGTCGGAAGAATAGCGCCTCCGCTGTAGCCAAAAATCACATCCACGCCCTGGTCCGCCAGGATTTGTACAATCATCTCCGAACCTGACATTCTTCGGCCGCTCAGAGGATGGCTTACTTCGGTCAATTTGCTTGCTGCTTGTGTCATGATAATGCGAAGTGTCTGACAACTGATCACGCATTGCAATAGGTGTCGTTCTGGGCCAACATTGCAATCACTATGCGACACATCATCTCAATACTGTTACAGAACGAAGCCGGTGCCCTTTCACGGGCTGCCTCGCTGTTTTCATCCCGTGGTTACAACATCGAATCACTCGCCGTGGCACCTACTGAAGACAGCAATATTTCACGCCTGACGCTGGTGACCAGGGGATCTGACGACGCCATTCAGCAGATCAACCAGCAACTCCTGAAACTGGTCGATGTAGTGAAGATTGCAGACATGACGCTGGATGATCATATCGAGCGCGAATTGCTGCTGATCAAGGTGAAAGTTTCACTGGATGCGGAAGGCAACCTGCCGGAGATCATCGAATCTTCCGGCGCACGGGTACTGGATGACAGCCCGGAGACCTACACGCTCGAACTGACCGCCGCCAACGAGCAGCTGGATGATTTCATCGCACGGCTGGGGGATTGTTCAGAAATCCTTGCTGTGGTGAGAAGCGGTGCCATGGCCATCGCGCGGGGCCACAACGTGCTGGGCGCCAGGTAGCGTTCAGCCGCGAGCCAGGCCGGCTTGCCCAAGGGGCTGCGGTTTGGGCTAGAATGCGGCATGAAAAAATTAATGATGCTGGTGGCCGTCGCCCTGCTACCGTTCAGCGCTGT
>CAYUBS010000035.1:13608-23290 GCA_964443145.1 uncultured Wenzhouxiangellaceae bacterium
ATCACGGCCCGGAATCCCGGCGGCCATAGTTCCCGCCCGCGTGCGGATAACGCCATTTACGACCTGGCCGACGCGATCGGGAACATTCAGCAGTACCAGTTTCCGGTCCGTTACAGCGACATGACACGTGCTTATTTCAAGGAATCCGGCAAGCAACTCGGCGGCGAACTCGGGGATGCCATGCTGCAATTTGCAGAGGATCCCAACAATGAGGCTGCTGCTGCCCGACTGGCAAAGGAATCGTCTTACGTCGGCACCACCCGGACCACCTGCGTCGTCACCATGCTGCAGGCAGGGCACGCCGAAAATGCTTTGCCCCAGTCCGCTACAGCCACCGTCAACTGCCGTATTTTCCCGGGCGTACGGGCCAGCGCAGTTGAGCAGGTGCTGCGTGATGTAGTGGACAACGACAAGCTTGAATTTACAATACTGGAAGAACCGACCGAGAGCCCGATCTCAGAGCTGAGAGAAGATGTCGTGGACGCTGTTAACCTGGCCGTGCACGAGCGCTACCCGCGGGTGAAACTGATCGCTTACATGGAATCGGGCGGAACCGATGGAATGCACTTTCGCAAAGCTGGTATTCCCACCTGGGCGGTCAGCGGTATTTTCATGAACCCCGACGAGATGTATGCCCACGGCCTGAACGAGCGGGTTCCAATCAAGGCTTTTTATGATGCCCTGGACCACTGGAGCGTCATTATCCGGCAGCTCGCCGGACAGTGAGTCACTCGGCCATGAAATTGGTCGAGAATTCACCGAAATAGAGGGACTGATTGGCTGAAGCGGCAAGGCGTAGATTGTCTCGTCCGGGCTCCGGACGAGGCACCACCAGAACCCAGTTCTGGCCATTGCCACCTTGTGGGCGCATATCAAGAGGCTGCGTGTTACCAGCCTCGTCTCCCGCCAGCGAGACCACCACACCCTCCAGTGGATACGCCGATTCCAGACTCAGTAACAAACGATCGCCTTCGAACGGCTCTGTTCGCAGGTCCAGCGTAAAGTCTCCATTTTTCAAGCCGCACAACCCGCCGCCGCGGCGGCAGCTAGGCAGGGCTACCAACTCATAACTCCGGCCCTCCTCCGCTGCATGCGGTTCCTCACCGACAAGTGCGCCGATGGCATAGTAAGTGAGCAGACCCAGCATGGGAGCCACGACTGAGGCCAGGAGAATGTGCTTGTTTTTAAATGGATTCACTGGATAACCTCTGAAGTAAGTTCGAATGGCGCGATAGGATTGTTTTCAAAAAAGTATGGCCTGGTAACCTTCCTGCTGCAGCCTGACATGCACCGTCATCGCCGATACGGCCAGCGTGACCTGAGGTAACAGATCGGTTGGGGTATAGCCATAATACGCAGCAGTCTGCCCACAAATATAGATATCCACACCGGCTTTACCCAGTTCCTCAATCAGCCCTTTGCTGCCGTTGGAAACGTCAAAATGCTTGATATGCGCCTCCCCATTGAGTGCCGCTCTGGCCCCGGAACCGTGCAAAACCACAGCCATCTTCATATTTTCAGGCGCGATGCCGTTGCGGGCGTGCATATTGAGAAACCGTGCCGCGGATTCGATGCTCCGATTGAGCTTAGCCGGATCTTCAGGGCCTTTCCCGACATCCATGATGACTTTGTATGGTTGATCCGGTGCAAGATTGTAGCTGCCTTCGGGAACGGCAAAAACGGGCCCGTAATTTTCGACCACAGGGCCCTGGACCGGCTCTGCGGCATGGGCCGTCATGCCCATCAGCACCAGGGCAGGTATAACAAATAGGCCGAAAATTCTCATAGATTGCTCCGTATCATTTCATTTTTCCCAGGTATCTGTCTAACCAGGCACTGGCACGGCCGCCAGGGGCTGTTCCGGTCAGTTGTTGCGCCAACTGTGAAGCGCGCATTAACCCGGCCAGGTCGATTCCGGTTTCATATCCCATCTGTTGCAGCATCATCACGACATCTTCGGTCGCCACATTGCCGGAAGCACCCGGAGCAAACGGGCAACCGCCCAGGCCACCGATCGAGGCATCAAACTTGCGCACACCCGTTTCCAGCGCAGCAAACACATTGGCCAGCCCCATCGCACGAGTATCGTGAAAATGGCAGCTGATCCTATCTGCACCGTGGCAATCGATCAATGCCGTCATTAAAGCACTTACCTGCCGGGGATTGGCCGCACCCATCGTGTCGGCGATGCACAGTTCATCGGCTCCCAGGTCGAGAAAGCGGGCCACGATGTCGGCCACCCGTGCTGGCGCGACCGGCCCATCGAACGGGCATTCAAAGGCTACGGCGATGGTAGAAGTAACCCGCACGCCATCCACACGCGCCTGCTGCAATATTTGCGTTGCCGCCGCCTCTGCCTGCTCCCGGTTCATTCGGACATTGGCCTGGGCCATACCATCACTGCCATATAACACCATGCAGACACTTTTGGCCCCGGCCGCGGTGGCCAGCTCGTAACCCCTGACGTTTGGAATCAGCACGGTTAGCACATCGTCAACATCGGCACCCCCCGCCAGACCCGCAAGTACTTCATCTGTTCCGGCCATCGCTGGAACGGCCTTTGGCGAAACGAACGCGCCCACTTCAACGTGACTCATGCCGGCAGCCTGCAGGGCCTTCACCAGCTGCACTCGCTGTGCTGGAGACAGTATTTTAGGCTGATTCTGCAGACCGTCGCGCGGACCCACATCATTAACGATCACTTGATTTTCAGCCTGGTCGAGCATTCAGATAATTCCCCGTTCGATCAGTGAGTCGATCACCGCCTGCTGAGTCTCGAGGTAATGGTTGCGGCCCGGTGATTTGACCTTCGCGCCCGACATCATTGTGTTTTTAGGGTAAACCGGCTCCATGTCATAAGCCTGCCGGAACACACCCATGCGTAGTCTGGCCAGCGTATTGGTCATCGAGCTTTTAGCTCGCGTGCGGCGTAACGCAGTGATGTTGGCCTCCGCATAGCCGTCCATCGACTCCCCCTGCCCGGCCTCCGACAAAACCCGGCCGCGGTAATCCACTACCTGCGACTGACCATCGGTCGACTGGTTGGGGATCGGTGTGTCTGCAATCCCGGCGCTGTTGGCCGATACCACGTAGACCATATTTTCATAAGCCCGAGCCTGTTTTGCGATATTCCTGGGCGCCTCTCGCAGACTGCCGACCTCGCTGCTTGAATGGCAGATGACCTCGGCGCCACGCAGCGCATGGGCACGCGTGATCTCAGGGTAGAGGATCTCTTCTGAAGCCACACAGGCCAGCCGGCCAAGTTCCGTTTCAACCACAGGAAAGAGACTGTCCTGTCCATAAATATCCAGGTAAGAATCCAGCACATCATGCGGCGTGGGGGCGAACATAGAGATTAGGCGCCGGTACCGAAGGATCACGTCACCGGCGTCACTAATGATGAAGCTGGTCTGGAAATAGAGCTCCGGAAAATGTTTATCGACCTCATAAGCGTTGCCGGAAAGGTAGACTCCATGATTCTGGGCAACCCGACCAATCGCCTCGTACTCCGGGCCATTTTCGCTGATACAGGCTTTGCTCTGCCACTCCGCTACACTTTCACCCATCGGGAAACCGGTCATGAAATACTCCGGAAGCACGACCAGGCGTATGGTATCGCCACTGCACGTGGCGGCAAATTGCCTACTGCCGGAAATCAATTCATCACAGTGCGAGATGGAATCCATAATGCGGGTACGCGCTTGCTGCGTATCTTCGCAGCGATTGACGGCCTGGCAAGTGACCTGCAACGGCAAAGCTGCGTATCGAATGGCTGAATCTGACAAACTATTTCTCCCGGTTCGCGCTAAATGACATATTTAATATAATATTGGGGTCCTCAGATTCTAACCGGAGTAGCTCTTTGACAACATCCACTCTTGGTCCCTTTGTGGCCGCCCTGATCGTAACGCCTGATCTCTCCAGAAGTATCCGGGCCTATTGTGATCACCTTCACCAGCACGCTAACTCGAGCGATCACCTGACTTTGAAACAGGCGAGGCAGTGGAATCTGCTGGAGCTTTGCGGCGCTAACATGATTTGGCTGGCCAACGATCTGGGGGAGCGCTGGCTGGGACTGATCGAAGACAAGAGCGCCGAAGTGGTTGATCCATTCCACCATAAGGGCTGGATGTCCCTGGAAATCAACGTGCAGGATGTTGACGCACTGCGCCTCGCGCTGCAAGACTCACCCTTCAAAATCATCGGTGAACCCGCCAACCAGGACGTCAGCGACGAAATTCGTGCCATGCAAGTCATCGGCCCGGCAGGGGAAGTGCTTAACCTGACAGAGCTAAAGACCCAGGTTCCTCCCTCCGAACTACCGCATGCACGCTGCGCCGTAGATCGCCTGTCTGGTCTCGTGATGCTGACCGATGACCGTGACCGGGCCTTGTCCTTTTATGAACAGTTCAATGATACGGTCGGGCTGAAATCTGATACGAAAATCACCATACAGCTGAAAGAAGAATGCCGGATCGAAATAGACCAGCCTGATGAATTGAGCGACCGCCCATCGGGACAATGCGGACTCCCGGCAGGCATTGCGATGATCACGGTATTTGCCGAAACCATTCCGTCCGGCATAGAGAAACACCAGGTTTCCAGGGGAGGTGGTGCTGACCTGGGCGGCGCACTGTTCAGGGGAGAAGCCGGTGAGCTGTTGGAAGTAGTCGTAGGTAAGACAACCGAATAAGGAAAAATCCGGGTCCTGAGCAATGGCCTGCAGGACCCGGACGAGCTTTAGAGATTCCGCCATCTACTGCAAAACGTGAATATTCCGCTCTACGCAAATGTCCATCAAGTCTTTCGGCCAGATCGTAACACCCACTTCACCCAGGTGCGCCTTACGCAGCAGCAACATGTAAACGCGTGACTGGCCAATGCCACCCCCAATGCTCAGCGGGATTTCGTCATTGAGAATGGCCTGGTGGTAGGGCGTCTCAAGCAGCTCCATCTGGTCGCTCAGGCCCAGCTGCTGGACCAGAGTTTCCTTGGTGACCCTGACACCCATGGAGGTCAACTCATGGCGGCGTCCGGTAACGTGGTTGTACACCAGGATATCGCCGTTCAGTCCGTGCATGGGCCGGCCGTCTTTTGATTCGGTCTCGGTTACCCAGTCATCGTAATCCGCCGCACGCAATTCATGCGGGTAGCCGTCGGCCAGAGGCCAGCCGATGCCATAAATGAAGACCGCCGGGCATTCCTGGATCAAGCGGGTTTCGCGCTCTTTGCGCGGCAGGTCAGGGTACATCTCCAGGATGTCTTCGGCATGAATAAAGGTGAGCTCCTTTGGCAGGCTCGGATATCTCGGATCCTCCAGCTGCGGATACATGTTCAGGGCAAATTCCTCGGCGCCCACCATGACTTTCCAGATGCGTTTGACCGTGTCCGTCAGGTAGTCGAGGTTACGCTGGTCTGCCGTGATGACTCTTTCCCAATCCCACTGGTCGACGTATGCGCTGTGGTCATGGTCCAGGAAATAGTCTTTGCGAATAGCCCGCATGTCGGTGTTGAGGCCTTCACCCACTTCCAGCCCGAATGTTTTCAGCGCCATCCGTTTCCATTTCGTGGCTGCCTGAACCACCTGTGCGTTCATGCGTTTTTCCAATCCCAGCCCACAGGGAAATTCGACCGGGGTCCGCGATCCGTCGCGATCCAGCATGTCGTTTACGCCGCTGTCGCGATCGACGATCAGGGGGACCTGGACCATCATCAGGTTGAGCTCTTTGCTCAGATTTTCTTCGATGTAATTTTTTACCCCGTACACGGCTTTCATCGTCTCTTTGGGGGTGAGCAGCGAGGAATAATCCTGTGGCAGGATCTTTGCTACTTCTTCGTAGGTGCTGATACCCGGACCCGCGAGGTCCGCTTGTTTATTACTGGTCATTGTTTTTCTCCGGTTGAACCGCTTACCGGATCATTCTGGCCGCTATTTCATGAGCTCCGCAATGATGTTTGTCAAGCATTCGAAGCGCGCTTCGAGATGATCATCCACCTGATTTCCTCAGTTAATTTCCATCTCGCGTTGTCGCGAGCGAATCATCGATGAATTCAGCAAATATTCTCTCGTTCTGTCGGGATCGTTCACGATCTCCTGCAATTCGCGCCAGATCTCTGATCGTTTTCCCGGATCCGTTTCACGGTGCCAGCGATGATTACGTGCAGACAGCCGCTGGACTTCTTCGAGTTCAACCGTCCTGCGCCGGCGTGAATAGCGGTCAAGCAGGATGTCGTCTTCACCCTGCAGTACCGGCAACAAGTGCTCCACCAGGCAATGGGCATCATGAATGCCGCTGTTCATTCCCATGCCGCCAGCCGGACTGCTCAAGTGTGCTGCATCACCGGCAAACAGAACACGCCCGTGGCGGAATGAGTCAAGGCAGCGCTGCTGCAGGGTGTAATAGTTGCGTTGCAGCAGCGTGTAAGGCTGTTTGCAGGGAAAAATCGCCTGCAGCTGTGACTGTGCGACGGGCTCTGACAAAGCCTCCTCAACAGGTTGGCCCTGGTCGGGAGAGTACGAAAAGCGCCACAAATCGCGGATCTGCATCAGGCTGTAGTGACCCGAGTCAGTCCAGACATAGTTAACGCCGAGTATCCCGGGGATTTCGTCCTGAAATGGGTAATCCAGCACCAGTGTGATAGACGTTTTCGGAAAAACACTGCCTTCAAATGCCAGACCCAGGTGCTTTCGCACGGCACTTCTGCCGCCGTCTGCCGCGATCAGCCAGGGAGCACTGAGCCGATAATCCCCAGCTAAACTGTGGATGATCAGGCACACACCGTCCCGGTCTTGCTCAATGCCACGCACTTCATGGCCGAATCGGATTTCAAATAAAGGGCTTTTTAACAGGTGTTCGACTGCAATATTACTGAAATGGAATTGCTCGCATTGCAAGCGGTACGGGTGCTCTGTCAGGTCACTGATGCATTCGAGGTCGAAAACAGCATGCTTTTTCGTGCCGTGGACCATGTATTGCCAGCCCTGGGTTATCGAGCCGCGTGCCACCAGCGGCTCTGCCAGCCCTGTCATGCCCAGCAGATCCAGGGTTGCAGGATGGAAAGTCGAGGCACGCATATCCAATGACAAGCCGGTGATCTTCTCGAGCACAATGACCCGGTAACCCGCATTGACCAACAGAATCGCAGCATAGAGCCCAACCGGACCGGCCCCGGCTATGACGATTGGCTGGATTGCAGACGCAGACTCCATGTCAACGAGTATACTGCGTCCATGTCTGCCGTACTTGCAATCGACCAGGGAACCACGGGCTCCACTGCCCTGGTGTTCTCACAAGCGGGTGAAATCCTGGGCCGCGCCTATAGCGAGTTCACCCAATTCTACCCACAACCCGGCTGGGTCGAGCACGACCCGGAGGAAATCTGGCAGGTCAGCCGGAAAGTCATGGCCGAAGCACTGCTTAGCTCCGGCATTCAGCAGAGTGAGCTGGCTGCCATCGGTATTACCAACCAGCGTGAGACGGCCGTGGTCTGGGACCAGAAAACCGGCCAGCCGGTCCACCGTGCGGTCGTCTGGCAGAGCCGCCAGAGTGCCGGGATCTGTGAACAGCTGAAGGCCGATGGCCTGGAGTCGCTGATTCGGGAAAAAACCGGGCTGCTCATCGACCCCTACTTTTCCGGCACCAAGATTCGCTGGATTCTCGATCGCGACCCGGCGCTGCAACGTCGGGCAGAGGCGGGCGAGCTGAAGTTCGGGACCATCGACAGCTGGCTGCTATGGAAATTGACCGGCGGCAACGCCAAGGCCGGTGCCCTGCACCGCACCGACCCCACCAACGCCTCGCGCACCCTGCTGTATGACATCCACCGCCAGGCTTGGGACCCGGAATTATGCGACATCCTGAACATCCCGGCCTCGATGCTTCCTGAGGTGCTACCCAGCTCAGGCATATTTGGAGAAACCAACGGGATCGAGGGTATACCCGACGGCACGCCGATCGCCGGCATCGCGGGTGACCAGCAAGCGGCTCTCTATGGCCAGGGCTGCTGGGAACCGGGCCAGGCCAAGAATACTTATGGCACGGGGTGTTTCCTGCTGATGAACATGGGCATGCAGCATCCTGTCAGCCGTAATGGCCTCCTGACTACGATCTGCTGTGATGCACATGGCTCTCCGGCTTATGCGCTTGAGGGATCGATTTTTGTTGCCGGTGCAGCCATTCAATGGCTGCGGGACGAAATGAAAATCATCACGGATGCCTCCGAAACAGATGCACTGGCAAGAGAGATCGAAGGCAACGATGGCGTGTACCTGGTTCCCGCCTTCGCCGGACTCGGTGCCCCGTACTGGGACATGAACGCACGCGGCGCCCTGGTTGGCCTGACACGGGGCACAGGGCGGGCGCACCTGGTGCGCGCAGCGTTAGAGGCAATCGCCTATCAATCGCGTGATATTGTTGAAGTGATGAACCGCGATTCCGGAGTTGAACTCACCGAGCTGCGCGTGGATGGCGGTGCCTCTAAGAACGACTTTCTGATGCAGTTTCAGGCCGATATGCTGGGGGCCACAGTAAACCGGCCAAAGCTCGTGGAAACCACCGCAGCCGGCAGCGCGTTCCTTGCAGGCCTGGCCGTCGGGGTATGGAACAGCCCTTCCGAGCTGGACCAGGCGCGGCGAACCGACCGCCGCTTTGAGCCGCAGATGGGAGAGGACCAGCGCCGGGATCTGTACGCGGGGTGGCACAAAGCCGTAGCCAGGGTTCGCAGCGACAACGGAGAACGGCAAGATGACTGAAACAGTGCACCAGCAAGGCCGCGTTACAACATCCGATCAGCTGGACCTGGTGTGGAGATCGTGGACCCCGGTGCAGCCCAAAGGCGTCATTATCATCATCCACGGCCTGGCCGAACACGGTGGCCGATACCGGGAAACAGCCGAATTCCTGGCAGCCAACGGCTGGGCCGCGTATGCCTGTGATCTGCGCGCACACGGGCTAAGCCCCGATCCACCCGGCGCAAAGCGCGTTCACGTCCAGCGCTTCACAGATTATTTCAGGGATGTGGACGCCCTGCTGACGCTGGCAAAAAATAGCCATAAAGACCTGCCGGTCTATATCCTCGGACACTCGATGGGCGGTCTTATTTCTATCAGTTATGCGCTGGAAAACCCAACGAAACTCTCCGGAGCCATCATTTCCTCTCCAGCGCTGGGCACCCATCCTGACTTCAAGCCGCCGATTTTTCTCAGGCTCCTGGTCAGCATCCTTTCACGATTGGCTCCCCGACTGTTATTCCCCAGCGATCTGGACACTGCGATGATCTCGCGCGACCCGGAAGTGGTCAAAGCGTATATCGACGACCCCCTGGTATCGGACAAAGTCTCAGCACGCTGGTACAGCGAACTCATGAAAGCCATCAAGAAGGCTAACCGCAACGCCCCCTCCCTGAGAGTACCGATGTTGCTGATGCAATCGGGTGCTGACCGCCTGGTGGATCCGGCAGCACCTGAAAAGTTTGCGCAGGCGGCACCTGCAGGACAAGTCGAACCAGTGCTATGGGACGGGCTGTTCCATGAAATGTTTAACGAGCCGGAAAAAGACCAGGTTAGACAGAAAGTTCTCGAATGGCTCGACCGCCTGCAAGGCACGACTGACCGCCTGTCGGAGGACATCCCAACTCAAGATCTAAGCAATTGATGCGTCGCGTTATTTTATGGTATAAACAG
>CAYUBS010000036.1:0-23276 GCA_964443145.1 uncultured Wenzhouxiangellaceae bacterium
CCAACAGGCTGACATCAGCCCGCAGCGGAAGGTCTTTTTCAGGTATTTCTATCGATCGGATATCAGCCACGTATCTATAGTACCCGTACGCGCATGACGCCCTCGGCGCTTTCAATCGCCTTAACAATCTGTTCGGTCGGCTCAGTCTCAACGTCAATGATGTTGTAAGCAATGTCGCGCAGACTCTTGTTCACCATATCCTTCACGTTGACGTCATGGTCGGCCAGTACAGACAGCACGGTGCCCAGCACACGTGGAATATTTTCGTTGGTAAACGTGATTCGGTAACCACCCATACGCGCCATCCGGGTCTGGGGAAAATTGACCGAGTTGATGATATTACCGTTCTCCAGGTAGTCCATCAGTTGCTCTGCCGCCATCACCGAGCAGTTTTCTTCCGCCTCTCGGGTGCTTGCCCCAATATGCGGAAACAACATGGCATTCTTTCGCCCGATCAGCGAGGGAACAGGAAAATCGGTGATGTAGCCACCCAAACGGCCTTCGTCCAGCGCCGTCACAACCGCATCGACATCGACTATCTGGTCACGGGCGAAATTCAGGAGTTTTGCGCCCGGCTTGAAGCGCAACAACGCTGCAGCGTTGATCAGGTGACGGGTCTGCTTGATAGCCGGAACATGCAGTGTGACGAAATCAGACAACTTCAATAACGCTTCCAGGCTATCTACCTTTTCAACCCGGCTGGACAGGCGCCAGGCCGCCTCTACCGAAAGCGCGGGGTCAAATCCGGCCACGTGCATGCCCATCTCGAGCGCTGCGTTGGCAACCATCGAACCAATTGCGCCTAGTCCGACCACGCCCAGGGTTCTACCCGCGATTTCACTGCCGGCGAATTGCTTTTTCTCTTTTTCCAGCTGTTTCGCCATCACTTCAGGATCCGTGATGTCGGTCATCTCCTGCACACGATTCATTCCGTCGATTATGCCGCGTGAACTCAACAACATTGCGGCCGTCACCAGTTCCTTCACAGCATTGGCGTTAGCCCCGGGGGTATTAAATACCACGACCCCTTTTTGCGTGTAGTCATCAATCGGAATATTGTTCACTCCAGCACCGGCCCTGGCCACCGCCAGTACGCTTGCGGGCACCGGCTCATCATGCAATTTCTGGCTGCGCAGAATAAATGCATCCGGATCTTCAACCGCAGCTCCGATCTCGTAATTATCCATCGTGAAACGACTCATGCCGACATCGGAAATCTGGTTATAGGTTCTAATCTTGTACATCGGGGTTCTATTCTCCACTAACCTTTTTGAAAGCCCATTCAAGCCAGGGCATTAATGCTGCTACGTCCTGTTCTTCGACGGTTGCGCCGCACCAGATTCTCAGTCCCGCCGGCGCATCGCGATAGGCACCAATGTCATGCGCGACACCTTCGGCATCAAGCAATGCAACCATGGCTTTCACCCGGTCCGGCTCCAGATCCACGGTCAGGCAGACGCTGGTGTTGGAACGTTGCGCGGCATCACCTGCCAGGAAATGTATCCAGTGGCGGGCTGCCACGAACTCCTCGATCACCGCCAGGTTGTTTTCTGAGCGCTGTATCGCTGCAGCAGCGCCGCCGATCCCACGCACCCAGTCCAGTGCATCCAGGTAGTCCGCCACGCACAGCATGGAAGGCGTATTTATCGTCGATCCTTTGAAGATGCCTTCGATCAGTTTTCCTTCCTTGGTCAGGCGAAAGATTTTCGGCAACGGCCATGGCGGCGTATAGGACTCGAGCCGCTGGACAGCACGCGGACTGAGAACCAGCATGCCGTGGGCACCCTCGCCACCCAGCACCTTCTGCCAGCTATAAGTCACTACATCTAGTTTTTCCCAGGGCAGGTCCATGGCAAAAACGGCCGAAGTCGCGTCACAGATGGTCAGGCCCTCCCTGGCATCACTGATCCAGTCGCCATCGGGTACTTTCACGCCCGACGTGGTTCCGTTCCAGGTGAAGACGATATCGTGTGCGGGATCCGCCTGCGCCAGGTCAGGCAACTTACCGTAGTCGGCGGTGAAAGTACGCACATCTTCCAACTGCAATTGCTGCGTGATGTCGACAACCCAGCCCTTGCCAAAAGACTCCCATGCAAATATGTCTACCGGCCGGGCGCCCAATAAAGACCACATGGCCATTTCCATAGCCCCGGTATCCGAGGCCGGTACCACGCCAACGCGGTAGCCATCCGGCAGGCCCAGTAAGTCGGCTGTGTCAGCGCACGCCCTGCCCAGAACGGATTTTCCGAGTGCAGACCGGTGTGACCGGCCCAACGAGTCCAGCGACAAGGCGCTGACGTTATAACCGGGCCGCTTACTGCAGGGCCCGGATGAAAAATTAGGATTGGCCGGCTTCTCAACAGGTTTCATTTTTTCCTCTCCGGAAATTCTTTAAGCGGACGAACTGCCGCCGTGTCCAATCAAGTAGTTTCGCCTAAAAAGGAAGAGATAGCCACCCGTGGGAAGCTGTAAAAACGAGGCCATCATGCGCTATGATTAAAGAGTCCACCATAACGGGAAATAAATGTCCGGAATGGCAGTGAAATGTCGGCAAATGAGCAGATTTCGGTCTGGCGGCACGGTGCTGCTGACCGTATTGTTGGCAGCGTGTTCCAGCGCCCCCGTAAGAACTCCGGAAGTACCCTCTCTCTCCGGATTGCCGGCCATCGAAATTCCTGATGTAAATATCTTACAGACCTCTCCTGAGCTCCGGGAATTTGCGACGAGCAATGTTGGGCCGCGGCGTGGACAGGACAGGAGAGCCTGGTCACTGGCCTACGCTGCACTCGACCCCTATCTGTTGAATTTCAAATACGACCCCCGTGTCACCCTACCCGCCGATGAAGGCTTCAGAGCCGGCAGGGGCAACTGCCTCACTTTTTCCAGCATGCTTGTGGCCATGGCACGCGAAGCCGGCCTCACTGCCTGGTACCAGGAGGTGATAATCCCGCCGGTCTGGAGCACCGCCAACGAAACAATGCTGTTCAGCATGCATGTCAACGCCGTGGTGCGGGACAACAGCAACGAATTTACGGTGGATGTCAGCCGCCGCAAGCAACAGGCCGTGGAACAGGTAAGGCGCTTGAGTGACGAAGAAGCACTGGCCCAGTATTACAACAACCTGGGGGCGGAGGCGCTGGTGGAAGATAACCAGGCGCTGGCTTACGCCTATTTCAGCAAAGCCCTGTCAGTCGATGCCAGCCTACCCTACGTCTGGTCCAACCTGGGCGTGGCGTTGAGACGAAACGAGCAAACCGAAGAAGCGGTTCTGGCCTATCAAACGGCCCTGAAGCTGGAACCACAGCAATCGGTGGCACTGAATAATCTTTATTCCATCTATGACGAGGATGGTGATGTCGAGAAGGCCGCGGCGATACAGGCACAGGTCGAAAGGAACCGCAGCAAGAACCCCTATTACCTGAACTACCTGGCCGAAGTCGCCGTTGAAGAACAGCGTTTTGACGACGCCATTAAACTGCTGAACAAGGCACTGCGAATCGAAAGCAACGAATATCGTTTTTACTTCACGCTGGCACAATCGCAGTTCCTGTCCGGAAAAACCGACCTTGCGCAGGAAAGCCTTGAGCAAGCCAGGCAATTGGCGCCGCCGGGGTTGGAAAAGAGCGAACTCAGCCTGCCCCGCGACAAGCTGTAAGCATCACTAGGCCATAGAATCCAGAACCGCTTCAATGCGTTCGAACACCACCGCCATTTTGCGTTGGTCCGGCAGAGTGGTAATCCTGAAATGGTCCCGATACGGCACGTTGAAGCTGCTTCCCGGTGCAATCAGAACGTGTTTCTTTTCCAGTAACTCGAGGGCAAATTGCTGATCCTGGAAGCCGGCTATCAGCTCGCTTTTGACCCGGGGAAAAGCGTACATGGCGCCGTTGGGCACACACAGCTCGAGGTACTTGCTGTTATTCACTCCATCTATGATGGCCTGGCGTGACTGGAATAGCCGCCCTCCCGGATCGGTTAGTTTACGGATGCTCTGGTAGCCACCAAGCGCAGTCTGGACCGCCCATTGGCCGGGTACGTTGGCGCACAGGCGCAGAGACGTCAGCAGTTCGACTGCATGCATATACTCTTTTGCATTTTCCCGCTCACCGCTGAACGCCACCCAGCCGACACGGTAGCCACAGGCACGGTAAATTTTCGACAGGCCATTGAAGGTCGCGCACAGAGTGTCGTGCACCAGGGTCGCCATTGGCACATGCTCTGCATCGCCGTATAGCATCTGATCGTAGATTTCGTCGGCGAACACGATGATCTGGTGTTCCTCGGCGATGCGTACGATTTCCTCCAGCGTCTCACGGGGGTAAACGGCGCCAGTAGGATTGTTTGGATTGATCAGCACAATACCGCGTGTCTGGGGCGTGATCAGGCTGCGGATTTCTTCCGGGTCGGGCAGGAAATCATTTTCAGGCCGGCAATTGTAATAAACGGCGGTGCCCTGGTTCAGCGCCACCGCCGCACTCCATAACGGATAGTCAGGGCTGGGTACCAGGATTTCATCGCCCTGGTTGAGCAATGCACGCAAAACAAAGTCAATACACTCGCTGACCCCGTTGCCAATGAATACGTCCTCTGCCGTCAGATCCAGCACGCCACGATCCTGCTGCTGCATGACCACCGCTTCGCGGGCCGGAAAGATACCCTTCTGATGGCAGTAAGCCTCGCTCTGACCGAGATTTTCGATCATCGCCAGTCTCATTGTTTCCGGTGTCCGGTAGCCGAACAGGCCCGGATTGCCGATGTTCAATGAAATGATCTCGTAGCCCTGGCGCTCCAGTTCCATGGCACGGTGTGCCAACTCTCCACGAATCTCGTAGCGGACACCTTCCAGAATATGGTTGGTTTGTATGGCGGTCTTCTTCATGGCTGTGCCCCTGTCATCCAATATGCTGAGAATACAGCAATCATTGACAGCCGCAATTGACACAGGCTAGTCTCCGGAACATGACGAATCAATTTTACCGTATGTGTATGTGTTGCTGTTGCGCTTGTATGTGCAAGAGCCAGCCATGCGGCGTCTGTTCCAGGTAAAAACCACCAAAAACCTTAAAAGACAAACCGCAACGGCAAGCCGGGGCGGAAGTTTTTCTCGTGTGTCCCGGTCTTTAATCAGAACTGGAGAGATACACAATGAATTCAAATCCTGCTGCACTGAGACCGGTACCCGATGTACCGGCCACAACTGACAAGCGATCTTTACGCGTTTACAACAACGTGGCTGACCTGATCGCCGACCCCGACAACCCGACTCCGATGATCCGGCTAAGCGAGCGATCCATGCCCACTCCCGGCTTCGAAATTTATGTGAAGCTTGAACGCAACAACCCGTTCGGCTCAATCAAGGACCGCACGGCACTTTATCTGCTGAAGGGTACGCCGGTCAGGGATGGGCAGGTGCTGACCGAACCCACTGCCGGCAACACCGGCATCGCGCTGGCAGCCCTGGCCAACGCCCAGGGCACACCCATTGAGCTGGCGCTGCCCGATGGTACTCCGGAAGAAAAGAAAGCCATACTTCGTTTTCTGGGAGCCGAACTGCTTGAGGTCGAAGACGAGTTATGCCCGCTGTTTCCAACCGAAGGCGCCCGTGGCGTGGTCAAGAGTCTTGTCGAAAGCACAGCTTTCGGCGGCAAATATGTCAGCCCCAACCAGTATGAAAATGAATTGAACGTAGAAGCTCACTACCGCACGACCGGGCCGGAAATCTGGAACCAGACCGAGGGAAAAATTGATTATTTTTTTGCGGCTTTCGGTACCTGCGGCACCATCACCGGTGTGGCCCGTTACCTGAAAGAACGCAATCCGGGTGTACAGATCATCGGCGTCGAGCCGGCGGCACGGGGACACAAGCTTTCCGGTATCAAAAAAATCTCCAACCTGCCGGAACAGCACAAGCCCACGATTCTGGATTACTCGCTCATTGACGACATCATCGCCGTTGAAGACAAAGACGCTTTCGAGGCAGGCATCAAACTGGCCCGCACCGAGGGCATCATGGTTGGGCCCACAACTGGCGCCCTGCTGCACGCGGCCCAACTGACCGGCGCGTCCAACAGCGGGATGGCCGTCGTCATTTCACCTGACGATGCGACCAAATACATGAGTGCTTATGCTGAATACATGTAGCCTGCAAATGGGCTAAAAGGTTGCCTCTTGTTCCATCCTGGCCAGAACCCGCAGCAGTAATTCGTGGCTGGTCTGGCGGGGCATATTACCGGCAGCGCAGGCAGTCTCACCAAAGTTGACCGGTTGCGGGTGGGAGCGCGGATCGGAAGGTACATACAGTAGCGCCGGGACCGGATCGGCGGTGTGTGAGCCGGAGTTACAGTCAGTGCTGTGATCGGCAGCCAAAGCAATCATCACCCCGGCGTTTTTCAGCGTCGCCAGAACCTTGTCGACATCTTGTAGAAAATCACGCTTTTGCTCCGGCTGATGATCATGGGCGAACAGATCAGGCGCCTTGATGTGCACATACACCAGGTCATAGTCATCCAGTGCCGACAGCGCAGCATCCATCTTGCCCTGCAGATCGGTATCCGCCGCCGCGGTGAACCGGGGGTCGGTTCTGACCTCATAGCCCACTGTCCGCGCCAGGCCGACAACTGTATTACACCCGGTCACCATGGCTGCGCCCACGCCCCGTTCAAGCACCACGTTATCGAGGCTGAATCCGCCTCCTGCCCCGCGTGTAATCACACCATTGGCCGGCATTAGCCCGGCCTCGATTCGCGCGATATTGACCGGATGGGCATCCAGGATCTCATGCGCCAATTCGACAAAACGATTTATTTTCCGAGCCGTCAGGGTGGCTTCAGCTGTGTACGGTGAGCAAGTCTTGACCCAGGCTGTCATGCCTCGGTCACCCGGGTCCGTATCGCTAATTGCAGGGTCCAGCCCGGGACCTGAAAGCACCAGTACACAGCGATGCTGATCCGTAGATTGCAGATGCGCGATGATGCCATCGCCCAAATCCAGATTTTGTAATGCCGCGGCGAGCTCCTGCGTGTCGGAATCGATTCGGCCGGCCCTTCGATCTCTTATCGCGAGCCCACCTTCCTGATCTTCAAGCGTCGCGAAATTGGCACGCGCGGCGACATCACCGGGGTGCAAAGTGTAGCCTGCCCCACTGGCCTCTACCGGGCCGCGATGCAGCCGGCCCAACTGCTCAGGAACCACACCCATCAGCGCTCCGCAGCCGGAGTGTGTGTTGGGAACAATTCCCGGCCCGATAGGGTCTACCAGCCCCAACCGGCCAGCAGCTGCCAGGCCGTTCATAATCGGTGTTTCAGCATCCTCCAGAGGCGTCCGTCCAGACAACACAGGGGCCGGCAAATCTCCCAGCCCGTCCAGGATCAGGAACACGCATTTCTGGTGACCCATGCTCAAGATTCGCTCATTCACTTAGAGTAGGAACCAGTGCATACCAGGAGACGGTGTCAACTTCGTCAACAACCTCGTCAACCACGGAACCAAAGATCGTTTTGGGAGAACCGTCGAAATGGAGGGCGAGTTCCTGAATTACCTGAAGGATAATCTGGTGAACAGCCTTTTCCTTGTCGTGATTTGTGATAATCGGCACGTCACAGCGATCAGCTTCCGACAACAAGAACGACTGGAGACTCCAGACAGAGTCAAATTTATTCAGGTATCGCTTGGCGCGGCGTTGCGGAACCTCAGCCCCACGGCCACGCAGGCGTGATTTCAGTTCCTTTATCTTCAGAACTGCCAGTGTCACGTGAACGGTGATCGCGTCAGTATCTGCTGGCATTCGGGCCATCAATTCGGGGTGGGCATGCACCCCCTCAAGAATCATCGGCACACTTTCTTCCATCGCACGTTGCAACACAGCCTCACAGGGGACCGCCAGCAGCTCAGCCTGGCTGCGGTAACCCTCGGCAACCAGCTGCTCCGGAGTTCGACCCTCAGCATCCTGGCTTGGCAGCGCCTTCCAGGCGTTAAAGGAAGACCTGTGCAGCACGGGAAGCAAGCGCTCGGGCATCATCATGCGCATTACCTCCCGCAACATATCGGTAGACTGGATACGTACAATATCCAAAAAATGGGCGACTTCGGTAGCAATGGTGCTCTTGCCAGTGCCAACAGTTCCGCAGATAAGCAGCAGCAAAGGCCGCGCGCTGCGTTGAAATCCCGACCAGACAAGGTATCGCTTAGCGGCCTTTTTCGACACCTCTTGTGCAATGCACAGATAAGTCAGATAACCCAGCTGGCAGGTCGACACCGAGCTCACCCCCGCCAGCAACAGCTGGTCATAGATCAGGGCCGTTGTCTGCTCGGCTTTCTCAGTTTTCATTCCACTGGCTTGCAGGTAGCGTTCGTGCTTGCCACGGGAAAAAGCACTCATGGTGCCACTCAGGCTGTTGACCTGAATGCGGGCCGGGGCCACCAATGGCAGGCGATAAGGTTCCAGCGCACCCAGATGGCCATGGTCTTCCAGCAGACCAAACACGGACTGTCGGATCTGATCTGTGGTGACCTCATCATGCTTGGCCAGGCTGTCGCGTACTCGCGTAGCGAGGTCCAGAGCCTCCTCGAATGACAGGCCCGCATCCAGCAAGCTCCGTGTCAGAATTCCGCGAAGGAATGGAACAAGGGTGCCTTCACTTTCATTGATTACGACTGTTTTCAAATTCTCATGTATCCCATACACCTAAACTGCAGGGCGCATGGCTACTTCCTTGACCTGTGTCACGGAATTATCCTTGTATTACCCCGAATGAAGCAAGCTTGATGGTGAGAAGCCTGTTTTTGAGCGCGACTGTGCTATCTTCCAAAGTCGCAGTTTTTGAGCCGGATAATTCAACGGAGAGCACCAAACATATGTTCCAGACAGCCGAATTGGGGCAAAAGCTAAGTAAACGTGATTTCAAACAGGCGGAACTGCCGCTATGGGAAAGCCTGCTGAACCTGCAGCAAAGATTACGCGCTGAAGGCGATTTCCCGGTGCTGGTGGATTTCGCCGGGGTCCGTGGTGCCGGTAAGGGAACCTCGGTCAATATGCTCAATAAGTGGATGGATGCGCGCTGGATCGTAACCCACGCTTACGACACACCCTCCGACGAGGAGCACGAGCGGCCTACCTTCTGGCGCTTCTGGCGGTTTATGCCGCCAAAAGGACAGATTGGAATACACATGAGTGGTCGCTACTCACGTCCGCTGCTTGATTATGTCTACGGCAGAATTTCCCCGGTCGATTTCAATCATGAACTGGACCGAATCAACAGCTTTGAAAAAGCCCAGGCTGATGATGGCGCCATGGTGCTCAAATTCTGGATGCACATCAGCCGTGATGTGCAGAAAGCCCGTCTTGAATCACTGGAAAACGATCCACTGCGAAGCTGGCGCATGCACCCCGATGACTGGAAGCACTGGGAAATGTACGACAAGTTCATCGAGGCGGCTGAACGGATTATCTCCTATACCAACACCGGCCACGCGCCGTGGGAAATCATCGAGGGAGAAGACTTCAATTACCGCAGCCTGCGGGTTGGCGAGATTTTCCACCAGTCACTGGAACGCCACTTGATGACCCAGCAAATCCGCAAAAAGTACCTGACGGAGATGCGCGAAGAGGTTCATGCACAAACAGATGAGACAGCCGCTGCCAACGGCGCTTCCAGCCCGCCGATCACGATCATGGACGGGCTCGACCTGACCCTCTCGATCGGCCGCAAGGAATACAAGGAGAAGTTGGCGTACTACAAGGCAAAGCTGGCCCACCTGCACCAGAAAGCCGTGCAGAAGAAAATCTCGACCACGCTGGTTTTTGAGGGTCCGGATGCCTCCGGCAAGGGAGGTGCCATCCGGAAAATCACCACGGCTCTGGACGCGCGTTATTACAAGGTATATGGGTTTGCAGCACCGACCGACATCGAGAACGCCCACCACTACCTGTGGCGCTTCTGGAACTGCGTACCACGGTCCGGAAGGATGACCATTTTTGACCGCAGCTGGTACGGAAGGTTGCTGGTCGAACGCATTGAGCGGTTCGCAGGCGAGGACGAATGGCGCCGCGCGTTTTCGGAGATCAATGATTTCGAAGACCAGCTGATGGAGCACGGCATCATTCTGGCGAAATTCTGGATGCACGTCAGTAAAGAAGAGCAACTCAATCGATTTAAGGCTCGTGAAGAAACCCCGCACAAGCGCTGGAAACTGTGTGATGAAGACTGGCGGAACCGCGAGAAATGGGATGAGTACTCACTGGCTGCACACGAGATGATCCAGCAGACATCGGTGCGTAATTCGCCCTGGATCCTGGTCGAAAATGAAAACAAACTATTCGGCCGGATCAAAGTGCTCAAATCCGTCTGCAAAGCCCTGGAAAATGCCGTAGGAGATTGAAGAGAGAGAACTCGTTTTGAGCAAGACAAGGCTTTCAGGCTACGCGCACTTTCAAAACTACCCGGATGCGGCAGGACGCTATCCGTTGATTGGGCCGGGCGACCCCCCTCCCTTTCTCACCTACAACGACCATGGGAAGTCGCCGGTGTTACTGGTCTGTGATCACGCCAGCCCTTTTTTTCCGGCCGCCATGAACCAACTGGGACTGGCCGACTGGGTACTGGATGAACACGTTGCGTGTGACATCGGGGCCGACAAACTGGCCCGTTTCCTGGCTGACCAACTCGATGCTCAGGCCGTACTGGCCGGCTTTTCCCGCCTGATCGTAGATCCCAACCGTCCACTCTCCAATCATTCGGCATTTCCGGATGTGAGCGACGGCATAGCCATTCCCGGGAACATCGATCTGGACGACGCGCAAAAAGCGCTACGAGTGCAGTCATTTTTCAAACCCTACCACGACAAAATCAGCGAGAGGCTCCAGTGGTTCACTGACCAGGGTATTGTGCCTGCGCTGATATCAGTTCATACCTGCTCGCCGGTTTTTGACCGTTTCATACGGCCCTGGCACATCGGAGTCATGTGGGACAAGGATCCTCGTATCCCACTGCCACTGATGGAAGAATTCAGAACAATGGAAGGAATCTGCATCGGCGACAACGAACCCTACTCGGGGCGCCATCCGAACGATTTCACGATCGATTACCATGCCGAACCAGCCGGCCTGCCCCACGTTGGCTTCGAGGTGAGACAGGACCTGGTTAATACCGAGGAAGGTGCACGCAAATGGGCCGGCATACTGGCCGAAGGCCTGCGCGGCATACTGGCCAATGAAGGCTTGTACTGCGTACTTGACTTGTAGCCAACCTTTTTAGGTATAGGTAAGATATCTTATCCTGCGTCATTAAATCGAATCCATATTCAAACGGGGAAAAAAGGCGGAAAGTGAAGGCTCTGTCAATACAGTTCTTGAAGTCACTGGGACAAAGCTTCAAGGATCTGCTGCCTATCATCCTGGTGGTCGGTTTCTTCGAATTACTCATTCTGAAACAAGGTGTTCCACACTTCGGCCAGATCGTAGTCGGCAGCCTGATGGTGCTGGCCGGCCTGAGTCTGTTTGTGCAAGGGCTGCAAATGGCCCTGTTTCCGCTCGGCGAAGACATGGCCTACAGCTTCGTCAAGAAAGGAAATCTTTCGATGCTGCTGCTATTCGCCTTCACCCTCGGGTTTGGCACCACCGTGGCAGAACCGGCCCTGATAGCCATTGCAGACGAAGCAGCAGCCATTGCGGCGACGGGCGGGGTCATCGCGGATAGTGACGCGGCCCGTGAAAGTTACGCCACCGGCCTCAGACTGGTCGTGGCACTGGCGGTCGGATTCGCCCTGCTGATCGGTGTGATCCGAATCCTGAAAGGCTGGCCTGTCCAGTACCTGATCATTGGAGGCTACGTCGGTGTGGTACTGATGACGGCCATCGCTCCGAAAGAAATAATCGGCATCGCATACGACTCCGGCGGCGTGACGACTTCTACAGTTACCGTGCCACTGGTCGCGGCGCTGGGCATAGGACTGGCCAAGAGTATCCAGGGAAGGGATCCCCTGATTGACGGCTTCGGCCTGATCGCGTTCGCATCGCTGACCCCGATGATTTTTGTGATGGTCTACGGCATGTTCTTCTAACGGGTAAATTGATGGAAGCACTTCTACATTTTGGTGGAACCATTCTCGGCTTGCTGCGGGACGTGCTGCCGATCGCCACGATCCTTATCGGGTTCCAGTTGCTGGTGTTGCGTCGCCCTATCCACAATCCGGCGCGGGTTTTCGTTGGTCTGCTATTTGTCCTGATCGGGCTTGCACTGTTTCTGGAAGGCCTCGAACTTGCGCTGTTCCCGCTGGGCCGCCTGCTGGCAGAACAACTGACCGCCCCCTCCTTCATAGTTGGCGAGGGAAGCGAGGTCATCATGGAGTTTGTCTGGTCAGACTACATGTGGGTCTACATATTTGCCGCGGCCATTGGATTTGCAACCACCGTTGCCGAGCCGGCCCTGATTGCCGTTGCCATCAAGGCCAACCAGGTTTCCGGCGGAACGATAACAGTAAACGGACTGCGGTTTTCTGTAGCCGTTGGCGTCGCATTCGGTGTCGCCCTGGGCACCTTCAGAATCGTCACCGGCACGCCGCTTCACTGGTACATCATTACCGGTTATGTAATCGTTATTTTCCAGACACTGGTCGCTCCGCGGGCCATCATTCCACTGGCCTATGATTCGGGAGGAGTGACGACCTCGACGGTAACAGTGCCGCTGGTCGCGGCCCTTGGCCTTGGTCTTGCTGAGACCATTCCCGGCCGCAGCGCCCTGCTGGATGGCTTCGGCCTGATCGCATTTGCCAGCCTGTTCCCGATAATTTCGGTGATGGCGTACGCCCAAATCAGTGAGTTTCGCACCAAAAGGGTGCGTGACTTGAATTCTAACCATGAAGATTCAACGTAGAGAAACCATAAAGAGGATGTCCCCATGCATTTCAAGTTGATAGTCGTGATGGTTGAGGATCATCACACAAGTGAGATTCTGGCTGCTGCACGCGAGGAAGGAGCCACCGGCGCCACAGTGCTCAACCAGGCGCGAGGTGAAGGCCTTAGCCCCACCAAGACATTCCTCGGGCTTAGTGTCGGTAATCAGATGGACGTGATCATGATGCTGGTCGAGGAGCACCTCAGCCGGCACGTCCTGGAAAAGATTGCAGAAGTCGGCAAATTCGACGAGACTTCCGGCACAGGAATTGCCTTCCAGGTAGACGTGGAAGATGCGATCGGCGTCAGGCACCAGATCAGCGTGCTGACCGAAACCGTGGAGGACAGAATATGAAAGCACTGAAACCTATTGTGCGGGTAAGGGCCGTCATGAAAGGTGAGGTCGATGTCGTTGACGGCATGACGACAGTCCATGCGGCGCTAAATGGGATGAAGTTCCCAGAGACACGGACCCTCATCGTGGACAAGCGCCACGACGATGACGAGTACGGTGTGGTGATGTTTCGAGACATTGCCAAGCGCGTGCTGGCGCCGGATCTGTCGCCTGACCGTGTCAACATGTATGAAATCATGTCCAAGCCGGTAATGTCGGTCGATCCACAAATGGACGTGCGCTACTGCGTCAAACTGTTCGACCGGTTTGGACTGTCCCGTGCCCCGGTGATCGAGAACGGGAAAATCATCGGGCTCATCAGTTATACAGATATTGTGCTGAAAAGCGTGTCAATGCAGGAAGAATAAATGGTTGCCATTCTAGAAAAAGAAGACCTCAAGAGAAGCATACTTAAGAGGCTGGTTTACTCGGTCGGTAAAGACACCGACTACGCGGTTCCTCATGACTGGCTGGTTGCGCTGACCCTGGCCGTTCGCCAGCGCCTGATGGACCGCTGGATGGCGACCACCAAGCGTGTTTATGACCAGGATGTCAAGCGCGTCTATTACCTGTCGATGGAATTTCTGATTGGCCGCCTGCTGGGTGACACCATGCTCAATCTGGGCATGGTCGACCTGTGTCGCGCAGCGCTGGCCGACCTGAATATTGACCTGGATGAAATCCTCGAACAGGAACCCGATGCAGCACTGGGCAATGGCGGGCTCGGTCGCCTGGCCGCCTGCTTCATGGACTCCATGTCGACCGTCGGCATAGCCGCTTATGGTTATGGCATCCGCTACGAACACGGTCTTTTTCGGCAGCATATCGTCAACGGCTGGCAAGTGGAAGAAGCCGAAGAGTGGCTGATCCAGGGCGGCAACCCATGGGAATTGAACCGCTCCGAAGCCCGCTACACCATTCCATTTGGCGGGCTGGTCAACCCGGATGCGCCGGATGGCCAGTGCTGGCTGCCCACCGAGCGGGTGATTGCGATCGGCAACGACATGGCCATCCCAGGCTGGAAGGCGGAACATGTCAACACCTTGCGGCTGTGGTCAGCCAAACCCGCCCAGAGTTTTGACCTGTCGAAATTCAACGAGGGCAGTTACCTCGAGGCCGCGCAACATGAAGTGCTGGCGGAAACCCTCTCCCGTGTGCTCTACCCTGATGATTCCACGCCGCAGGGAAGAGAGCTGCGGTTGAAGCAGGAGTATTTTTTCACGTCCGCCTCCCTGCAGGACCTGCTGCGCCGATACCTGAGCACCCACAGCGACTTGAGCAACCTGCCCGCTTACGCAGCGATCCAGCTGAACGATACACACCCCGCTATTGCGGTGCCGGAGCTGATGCGACTGCTGGTAGATGGGCATGGATTAAAGCTGAAAGAAGCCTTCAGGATCACCCGCGGGTGTATTTCCTACACCAACCACACCCTGTTACCGGAAGCGCTTGAGCGCTGGCCACTGGACATGTTCGGAGCCGTGCTGCCGCGCCACCTTCAGCTGATCGAACGGGTCGATAAGTTCTTCATACAGGAACTCAATACCAAAAACGTAGACGTCAAACCGGAAGATGTCTGCGCAATCGACTACCACGATGGTAACGGCGGGTCGGTGCGAATGGGTAACCTCGCCTTTATTGGTAGCCACAAGGTCAACGGAGTTTCCGAACTGCACACTGACCTGATGACACAAACAGTTTTCCACGACCTGCATCGGGTTTTCCCGGATCGAATCATCAACATGACCAATGGCGTAACACCCCGCCGCTGGCTGTATAACTGCAATCCGGACCTGTCCAACCTGATTACTGCCGCCATCGGTGAGGAATGGGTGGCTGACCTGGAACAGATCACACTGCTTAACGCATTTGCTGATGATGATTCGTTTCTTGATGCCTTCGCCCTGGCGAAACGGAAAAACAAGGAGCACCTTGCCGACAGGATAAAGACGATGACCGGTATGGTGGTCAATCCGGATGCCCTGTTCGATGTTCAGATCAAGCGAATCCACGAATACAAGCGTCAGTTACTCAACGCACTGCAAATCGTTGCCCGCTACCAGGCTATCCTGGCCAACCCGGATGCCGACTGGCTGCCTGTGGTGAAAATATTCAGCGGCAAGGCTGCGCCGAGTTACACCACTGCAAAGTTAATCATCAAGCTGATCAATGACATCGCTAAGACGGTTAACAATGATCCGATTGTCGGAGACCGGCTGAAGGTTGTCTACGTTCCGGATTACAACGTTACGCGGGCTGAGATCATCATCCCGGGTGCGGACCTGTCCGAGCAAATATCTACCGCCGGCATGGAAGCCTCCGGAACGGGCAACATGAAGCTCGCTCTGAACGGCGCACTCACCATCGGCACGCTGGATGGAGCGAACGTGGAAATCATGCAGCATGTCGGCGAAGAGAACATCTTCATTTTTGGGTTGACGGCTGCCCAGGTAAAAGAACGCCGGGCCGAGGGGTATCACCCCATGCACATTATCGAAGAGAGCCCGAGGCTGGAAGCTGTGCTGATCGACATTGCCAAAGGCACCTTTTCCAATGGCGACACGGAACGTTTTAAACCCTTGCTGGATAATCTCTACAACAGCGACTACTTCATGCTGGCCGCTGATTTCGATGATTATCTCGCCAGCCAGCGAGACGTTGGAGCAGCTTATCGGGACAAAAAACGCTGGTTCCGGTCCGCGGTGCTGAACACGGCTAACGTGGGCTTCTTCTCGTCAGACCGGTCCATCCGCTCCTATGACCGGGAAATCTGGCACTCCAAGCCTTCGCTCCAGCGTCAGGACTGATAACGTAACACCACGCCGCTCAAGGGCGGCAGTGTGACTTGCAGGCTGTGTTCCCTGCCGTTCCAGGGAACATGCTCGGTGTGCAGGTCTCCCCGGTTGACCACGTCTGAACCACCGTAAAGCCCGGCATCAGAATTGAAGATTTCGCGATAAATGCCTGGCATGCCCACGGGGATCCGATAGCCTTCCCGCGGCACCGGCGTGAAGTTGAGCACAACAGCCACTGTCTCGTTTTCGCTGCGGCGCAGGAAGGATATGACCGACTGTTCCTTGTCATCACCGCTGAGCCATTCAAAGCCACGCCCATCACAATCCCAAACGGACAATGCGTCGTGATCCTGCTGCAGGCGATTCAAGTCGGCCAGCAGCGTAGAAACGCCGGCAGGCAGAGCTTGTTCGCTGCGCTCCCATGAAAGTGCCGTCCCGGAATTCCACTCCTCTTCTTGCGCAAACTCCCCGCCCATGAATAACAACTGCTTACCCGGGTAAGTCCACTGGTAGGTGAACAGAAGACGCAGATTAGCGAATTTCTGCCAGTCATCTCCCGGCATCTTACCGAACAGCGATTTTTTCAGATGCACCACTTCATCGTGTGACAAGGGCAACATGAAGTTCTCGTGAAAGGCGTAGAGAGGTCCGAAAGTCAGCATTTCCTGGTGAAACTTGCGGTGCACCGATTCTTTCGAGAAATAGTCCAGGGTGTCGTGCATCCAACCCATATTCCATTTCAGTCCGAAGCCCAGGCCGCCGGCTGTCGTGTCCCGGGTTACTCCGGGCCATGAACTGGATTCCTCTGCAATCACCACGCAACCCGGGCACTCATGGCCCACAGCCGCGTTAAGTTCCTTCAGAAAATCCACGGCTTCAAGGTTGGTGTTTCCGCCATATCGATTAGGTATCCACTCCCCTTCTTCGCGTGAAAAATTCAGATACAACATCGAAGCGACCGCATCCACCCGCAGTCCGTCGAGATGAAACTCGTTCATCCAGTAGATGGCGTTAGAGATCAGGAAGCTGCGGACTTCACGGCGCTCGTAATTGAACACCAGCGTGCCCCAATCCGGGTGCCCCGCTTTGATCGCCTCGTGGTACTCATACAGCGCTTCGCCGTCGAACGATGCCAGGGCATGCTCGTCGCGTGGAAAATGCGCCGGAACCCAATCCAGCAATACGCCGATCCCGTTCTGATGAAAATGATCTACGAAAGCGCGGAAATCATCGGGTAAGCCAAATCGGCTGGTCGGTGCGAAATACCCGGTGGTCTGATAACCCCAGGATTCGTCCAGCGGATGTTCCATGATGGGCATGAGCTCGACATGCGTAAAACCCAGGTGCTTAACGTAGGCGCATAGTTCTTCCGCGGCCCGGCGGTAGCCCATGAAAGTCCCGTCTTCGTTACGCCGCCAGGACCCCAGGTGAACTTCATACACCGACATCGGCCGGGAGTGCCAGCCGCTACCGCGCTTGGCATTTTCCCAATCCGCATCCTGCCATTCATGACCGGCGGGACCGGTGACCAGGCTCGAAGTACCCGGCCGGTATTCACTAGCCATCGCAAACGGGTCGCTCTTGATAAAAAGGTCGCCGGTATGCGCGTTCCTGATTTCAAATTTATACCGGCCATCTGTGATACCAGGGACGAACAATTCCCAGATCCCCTGGTTGGCATGCTTACGCATCGGGTGGCAGCGGCCATCCCAATCATTGAAATCTCCAATGACGCTGACCCGCCCCGCATTGGGTGCCCAAACGGTAAATAGCGTGCCCTCAACTTCGTCTATGCTGTGCCTGCGCGCACCCAGCATACGTTGTGCGTAACGGTGCTGGCCTTGATGGAATGCATCCATCTCTTCCTGCTGAAGTTGAGGCCAGAAACTATAGGGGTCAATAAGCTCACTCTGTTCCCCGCGCTCACTATCCTTGATGATGCGGTAGTGCGCCGACACTTCACCCGGTGCAGCCAGGCACTCGAACAGGTCCGTTCCGGGAACGCGGTGCATAGGCCTGGAGCGATCATCCAGCCATGCATCCTTCGTGCGTGGTAAAAAACAACGGAACACTTCCTGGTCCTGCCAGACGTGGCGCCCCAGCACAGAGAATGGGTCACCGTGGGTTCCCTCGGCCAGTTGCCCGATTTCGCCGGAGTCCGGTGCCAGAGTGAACGGGTAATTGGTTGACTCAATATCTGTCTTTTTGCCTTTTTTCACTGAACTGTCACCCATAAATACGTATGATGAATGTAGCACAGACAGAACCAGAGAGAAGCTATGAATCCAACTAAATCCGGGCGCTTCGTCAGCCGCCTGACACGCAGTACCATGGCCATGATCATGGCTGGCGGCCGCGGCTCAAGATTGGAAGATCTGACCGCCATTCGGGCCAAGCCGGCAACGCCGTTTGGCGGCAAATTCAGGATCATTGACTTCCCCCTTTCCAATTGTGTGAACTCGGGAATTCGGCAGATTTTCATCCTTACTCAATACAAAGCACAGTCCCTGATACAGCACGTTAGCCGGGGCTGGGGTTATTTGCGTGGCGAGTTCGGTGAATTCATCCAGATCGTTCCGGCACAGCAGCAAGTGGATGAAAGTTGGTACAAAGGTACCGCTGACTGCATCTTTCAGAATCTGGATCTGATCCGCGAGCACAGCCCTGACCAGATCCTGGTCCTGGCCGGTGATCATATCTACAAGATGGATTATGGCCCGATGATTGCCTCGCACACCGAGAACGAGGCGGACATCACCGTCGGCGTGATCCAGGTGCCATTGCATGAGGCGACCAGCTTTGGCGTCATGACGCTGGATGAAGACCACCGCGTCGTTCAATTCGACGAAAAACCGGTCAACCCGCAACCGGTCCCGGGTAATCCGGAAGCAGCGATGGCGTCAATGGGTATCTACGTATTCAACCGTGAGTTCCTGCTGAAAGTTCTGGAAGATGATGCCAGGGACCCGAACTCTTCGCACGACTTTGGAAATGACATCATTCCCAAGAGCATCGAGAAGTGCAACGTCTTCGCCTACGCCTTTCATGACGTCAAAACCAGGGCACAAAGTTACTGGCGTGATGTGGGAACCCTGGACGCTTTCTTCCGGGCCAATCTCGAACTGGTTTACGTACACCCGGAGCTGAATCTGTATGACTCGGACTGGCCTATCTGGACTTACCAGGAACAGCTTCCGCCAGCGAAATTCGTGCTCGACGAATCAGGTCGGATCGGCATGGCCACCAATTCAATGGTATCCGGCGGTTGCATTGTCTCAGGCGCCTATGTGAAACAGTCCCTGTTGTTTTCCAGCGTAACCGTCGATGAAGGCAGTGAGGTAATCCAGGCGGTAGTTCTGCCACAGGCAAAGATTGGGAAAAACTGTCGAATCACCCGGGCCATTATCGACAAGCGCTGTGTTATTCCGGACGGCACGGTGATCGGCGAAGACCATGCCGAGGACGCCAAACGTTTTAGAGTCACAGCCGAAGGCGTCGTGCTCGTGTGTCCACATATGTTGTGAGTGCCGCTTCCCTGCTCCAATTGCTGCGCAATTGAAGGCGGCTGCACGGCACGGCATTTTTGGGCGGGCCCTCTGGCTTCGCCAACCGGGCCGGCACTTTGTTTAATTCTGTTTTAGAAGTTTTCTAAAGCGGTTTATGTAGATGCTGCCCTGCTCTTTCCAGGAGTAGTCTTTTGACATGCCGTTGTGCACGATTTTTGTGCGGGCGTGTTTGTTGGCATAAAGGTCCAGGGCGGTGTTGAGTGCCCACTTCAGGCCGTTGGCATCGTAGTCATGAAAAACCACACCTGTACCGGTTCCGCTGATCAGGTCAAAGTGCTGCACTGAGTCAGCAAGGCCGCCGGTTGCCCGCACAACAGGGATCGTGCCGTAACGCAGGCTGTACATCTGGTTCAGGCCACAAGGCTCATACCTTGAGGGCATCAGGAACAGGTCGCTACCGGCTTCAATCCGGTGAGCCAGTCCATTGTTGAATCCCTCGAAAAAACTGACTCGACCAGGGAACTCAGCATGCATCCAGTGGAAGAAATCTTCATATTCTTTTTCCCCATTCCCCAGCACGACAACAGACATGTCACGGGATGACAGAAGGTCCGGCAAAGCCCCTTGTACCAGGTCAATGCCTTTCTGATACGTCAACCGCGTCACCATTCCAACCAGGGGCCGGTCCAATGCGTACTCCAGCCCAAGCTCTTTCATCAATGCCCGCTTGTTTTTCTCTTTTCCTTTAAGTTTCTTCAGTGAGTAATTAAACGGGATCAACGGGTCTTCTTCCGGATTCCACTCGGCATAGTTCACGCCATTCAGGATACCGACAACGGAGCCGCCGCGCGCCCGTAACGGACCTTCCAGGCCCATGCCGTACTCCGGCTCCAGAATTTCCCGAGAGTAGGTCGGGCTGACGGTGGTTAGCAGGTCCGCATGGATAACACCGGTTTTCAGGAAATTAATGCGGTCACCAGCCAGGTCATCCGAATCCAGCCACTCAGCCGAATCGGCCAACCCCAACTCATCCAGGATTCCGCCACCGAACACTCCCTGATAACCGATGTTGTGAATGGTCAGAACACTGCGGGTGCGGTCGAACATGTTGTCCCAGTTGTAAATTGTCTTGAGGTATAACGGCACGAGCGCAACATGCCAGTCGTGGCAATGGAAAATGTCGGGTGCGAACCCAAGCTTCTGACACATCTCGATCGCTGCCCTCGACAACAATATGAACCTGAGATGCTCGTCCGGGCCGGAATACAGTTCATTACCGCCAAACAGCTCCGGGCACTGCAACAGATGGACGGCGGGCCTGGCACCATCAGCGGCCGCCCTGACAATCTGGTACTTGAAAGTACGCCCACCCATAGTCATCTCGAGATCCTGTAGTTGCGAAATCACTTCGATTTCAAGTCCACTTGCGTCCAGGGATGCATAAAAAGGCATCAGAACACGGACATCATGACCCGCGGAATTAAAATAGGCAGAAAGCGCAGCGGAAACATCAGCCAGGCCTCCGGTCTTGGCCAGGGGAGCGAATTCAGAGCAGGCCAGGAAGATTTTAAGCTTGTTGTCAGAAGGCAATGTATTTCCTAATTTCACGGGTGGGTAAAGATGTTATTTTAAGGCCAGTAGAGGTAAGGATACGAGTAATAATGAATACGGCAAGCAGGGTTTCGTTATCAATCGAGAACCAGGTAGCCCGGGTTGAGCTCACCCGGCCCGAAAAACACAACGCGCTGGACCTGGAAATGTTTTCCGCAATTGTTGAAACCCAGAAAAAAATAGCCCGCAACCGGAGCATCAGGGCAGTGATATTGTCCGGATCCGGCGTTGATTTTTGTACCGGCCTGGATGTCACATCCCTCATGAAGGACCGCGCAGGAATGTTGAAGCTGCTCTGGAAGTGGCTGCCCTGGCGGGCGAACCTGGCGCAAAAGGTATGTGTCGGCTGGCGCAAGCTGCAAGTTCCTGTGATAGCTACTGTCCAGGGTCGTTGCTGGGGAGGAGGCCTGCAAATCGCCATGGGTGCCGATTTTCGCGTCGTTTCACCCACTGCATCGCTTTGTGTGATGGAAGGCAAGTGGGGCCTGGTTCCGGATATGGGTGGAACACTGGCCATGCGCGAATTAACCCGAATAGACCAGGCCCTGTTACTGGCCATGTCAGCCAATGAAATCAGTGGCGAGCGTGCGCTGGAGCTGGGACTTGCAACTGAATTGTCCGACGAACCGTTGACGAGAGCAAACCAACTCGCCAGTCTGCTTAGTGAACGTTCGCCTGATGCGGTCGCCGCAGTGAAACGTCTTTATTACAAGAGTTGGAAAGCCGGCAGTGGATGGGCCCTGGCACGCGAATCCGCTTACCAGGTTCGCATTCTGAGCGGCGCCAACCAGCGAATCGCAGTCCGCCGGCAGTTTGGTGACAAAAAGACCTTCAAGCAACCCGGTCGTTGGTGAAATTGCCCGGTCAGGCGCCGCTAGCCTCAACCTCCTTGAGGAACCGGTCGATCTGAATCCAGGCATCGCGGGCCTCTGGTACTTCTGGATGAAAAATCTGCCAGACATGCAGTAATCCCGGCCAGCTTTGCAAGCGCACCGGTGAGCCCGCAGCATGAGCCTTGCCGGCATAACGCTGTGCGTCGCCCAACAGCATCTCAGATTCACTAACCTGAACCAGTGTCGGCGGCAGCCCGGAAAGGTCATCAAGTACCGGAGACACTACCGGATTGTTGGGCACCATCCGGTTTTCATGAATGAATATCCAGGTCAAAATGGGCTTGGGAATCTTGAGCAGAATGCCAAACAGTGGACCCAGCATGACATCAGTGGCCAGGTTCTCTTTAATCGAGGGAGCCGAATAGGTGCAGTCGGTCACCGGTGACATTGCTATGACGGCATCCGGCGCTCGCAATTTCTGATCGCGTACCCAATTGGACATCACCAGCGACAGGTTTCCGCCCGCCGAATCTCCACCCATGTACAACCTGGACGGCGGACTCTTGCCATCCGGCCCATTTTCAAGAATCCAGCGATAGGCCGACTTACAGTCGTTGATCCCCTCTTCCCGTCTGTTCTCCGGCATCAGCCGGTAATCGATGGCCAGCACAGCTGCATTGGCAACGGCGGAAAACTGCGTGGTCACGGTTCGATGGCTACCCGGGCTGCCGGCGATGAAAGCCCCGCCATGGATGTACAAAACCCGACGTGAAGGATCTACTCCCGGGGCCATAACCCACTCGGCAGGCACACCGTTCGCATCAACCGGCACAAACTCGCAGTCAAAAGACTTACCGCGGGGCATGTCCTCCATAAAAGCACGGGTGAACTGCAGCATCTCCTTGCGGGACAGGCCTTCGACTTTGCCGCCCATTAACTGGATTTCGGCAACGGCTTGCTGGTGCTCGGCACTGGGCCCATCCGGAAGAGCAAAAGACTCTGCGGCCACACTGTCAATCGGGCCGTCAAAAACGCTAAGGTCCTCGGTTCGTCTGAACCACAGGCCCAAACCCCAGATAATAAGAATGACTGCCAACAACACCCACAAAATCCACATAACACATTGCTCCGAATTCCCTAATTGGGAAGGCTAAATGCAAGCTTCGAAAGCCTGCCTCAGAATTTCCAACCCTTCTTCAAGCTGCTTTGACTGGATCGTCAACGGCACCAGGATACGGATAACGTTAC
>CAYUBS010000037.1:0-22617 GCA_964443145.1 uncultured Wenzhouxiangellaceae bacterium
CCTGCGGTGTTGTAGGCGCCATGGTCGGCGGTCTGCTAACGGCCATCCAGCTGGGTGGGCTGAAAGGCATGAGGCTGGCAAAAAATATGTTCGTTTAGCCCAGCCGGCCAATCGGATCTTCCAGGCTGTCGGGCGGAACGGTAAACCACGCAGGCCCTTCTTCGGTAATGTACAGGCAGTCTTCAAGACGCACGCCAAAATGTTCAAAATCGTAGAGGCCCGGCTCATTCGAAAAGCACATGCCTGGGGCCAGCGGCGTTTGTTCTCCGTGTACGAAATTGACGCTCTCATGGCCATCCATGCCAATGCCATGACCCGTGCGGTGGCTTAAGCCAGGAACCTGGTAACCCGGGCCCCAGCCCAAGGACTCGTAGTAGGCTCTGACCGCATCATCAACCGCGCCGGCAGCGACACCCAACTGCGCGGTTTCGAAGGCGATTTGCTGACCCTTTCGCACGGTATTCCAGACTTCCCGCTGGCGTTCATCGGGCTCACCAAATACAAACGTCCTTGAAATATCGGACTGGTAGCCGTGCACTGAGCAGCCGCAGTCCATCAACACGATTTGACCTTCTTCGATTTTCTGGGGTTGTTCGGTTCCATGCGGGTAGGCGCTTGCTACGCCGAACAAGGCCATGTTCCAGCTACTGCTGCCGCCCAGGGCCGTCTGTGCAGATTGCATCAGGTTCTTCACATCTGCAGGCACCATTCCCGATTCCAGCTGCCCGTAGACATGGGCATAGGCTGCCAAAGTGACTTCGTTGGCTTTTTTCATCAGGGCAATTTCATGCGCTGACTTGTACATGCGACAGTCGCGCGTCACGGTCCCTGCTGATACGATTTCCAGCCCGGGGCCGGCCTCGCGCAGGCCTTCTGCCACGAATTGCCTGACGGTGCCTTCAAGGCCGATCCGGTTGCCGTTGATATTGCGATCCCTGAGAAATCCTGCGACCCGTTTGAATGGGCTGTCGTGCTCATTCCAGCTACGCACATCACCATCAAAAGTCATCGACTCGCGCACACTGGGCTCTTCAAAAAAGGGTGTGACGACACCGATCTCTCCCTCACGGGGGATGATGACAGCGGTCAGGCGCTCGCTGCGCCACCAGCTGATGCCGCTGAAGTACAGCATCGCCGAGCCGGGTTCGAGCAGAATGGCGTCGATATTCTGCTCGTTCATCAGGCGTTGGGCCTTTGCAATTCTTGCCAGGCGTTCTTCAACACCAATCGGCACAGCATCCTCAACGATGGACTGCAGTGCGGGCCCGCCAGGATCCGTTGCTGCCCGGCTGCAGCCACTTGCGACGGCCAGGCCGGCTGCGGCGCCTGATAACTTGAGGAAATCCCGTTTGCTGATTGGCATGTTTCAATATCCTGTTGTATTTCGTTCGTGTTTTGCAGGCATTTTCTCACGATTTCCTGAGTCGGGTGGCTTATACTTTGCAGCTTGCTCCGCAGGCTCTTCCTGATCATGACAACGATCGAAAAAACCCTTCAACAGGTCTTTGGCCTGCACGATTTCAGACCCTGGCAGCGGGAAATCATTGAGCAGGTCATGGGTGGCGGAGACGCCTTTGTGCTGATGCCGACCGGTGGTGGCAAGTCTTTGTGCTACCAGTTGCCGGCTTTACACCGCGAGGGTCTGGCCATTGTGGTCTCACCCCTGATCTCCCTGATGAAAGACCAGGTAGATGCCCTGCAGGCCAACGGTGTGCGGGCGGAGATGTACAACTCCAACCTGAGTGCAGCAGAGGCACGTTCGGTGCTCGACCGGCTTCACCACGGCGAACTGGATCTGCTGTATGTAGCCCCGGAGCGGATGATGCGGCCTGGCTTTATCCATAGCCTGGACTCCATTCCGGTGGCGCTGATTGCGATTGATGAAGCGCATTGCGTTTCCCAATGGGGCCACGACTTCAGACCTGAATACGCGGCGCTGGGTGATTTACGGCAACATTTTCAGGGCACCCCCTTTATTGCGCTGACCGCCACTGCTGATCCGCAAACGCGCGAAGACATCGTTGATGTGTTGGGGCTGGAAAATGCCCAGCGTTTCATCACCAGTTTTGATCGCCCCAATATTCGTTACACCGTGCTGGAGAAACATCAGCCGCACGGCCAGTTACTGCGATTTCTCAACAAACGTGAAGATGAGTCGGGGATTGTCTATGCCCTGTCGCGTAAGCGCGTTCAGGAAATTGCTGACCACCTGGTTGACCGTGGATATTCGGCTGCCGCTTATCATGCCGGCTTGCCAGCGGGTGAACGAAAAGACGTGCAGGAACGCTTCCTGCGTGATGACGTTTCCATTGTTGTCGCGACGGTGGCCTTCGGCATGGGGATCGACAAGCCCAATGTGCGTTTTGTCGTCCACTATGATTTACCCCGGCACCTGGAAGGTTATTACCAGGAAACCGGACGGGCCGGGCGCGATGGGCTGCCCGCCGAGGCTTTTTTGCTGTTCGGTACGCAGGACGTTGCAACCGCGCGTTACCACCTGGAGCAGGGCCACAACGAGAACCAAAAACGCATCGAGTCGCATAAGCTCAATGCCATGGTGGGCTTTGCAGAAAGTCTGACCTGCCGCCGGCGGGTCTTGTTGGGTTACCTCGGTGAGTCGATGCAGGAAGATTGCGGAAACTGCGACATTTGCCTTGATCCCCCGGAGAAATTCGACGCGACTGAGGCGTCCCGCAAGGTCCTGTCCTGTGTCTACCGGGTAGGCCAGTCTTTTGGTATGAAGCATGTGGTGGACGTGCTGCGCGGCTCGGATAATGAGCGCATCAGGAAGTTTTATCACGAATCATTGAGCACTTACGGTATCGGCATGGAATATTCTCATGCTGAATGGATGTCGATCGTTCGCCAGCTGATTCATCGGGGTTACCTGATCCAGGACATCGCGGCCTTTTCGGTATTGAAACTGACCCCGTCGGCCCTGGGTGTTCTGCGCAACCAGGAGAGCGTGGAGCTGGCGCGTCCCCGAATCCACGAGAAGACGAAGAAAAAGACCGTCGCCGCAGCCATGGAGCTGGATTGTGACGATCTGCAGCTGTTTGAAAACCTGCGCGAACTGCGCAAACAACTGGCGCAGGAAAGCGGTGTGCCGCCTTATGTGATATTCGGGGACGCTGCACTGGCGGAAATGAGTCGTATGCGTCCGCGCAATGAAATGGAATTTCTTGCCATCAATGGGGTTGGCCAGGTCAAACTGGAGCGGCACGGAACGGCATTCCTCGAGGTTATATCGCATGACCTTTCTTTCTAGTTGCCATGAACAGTAGTCAACAGGCGAACGGACAGATCAGCCTGGGCGAATTTGTCGCCCTGATGGCCTTCAGCATGTCGCTGGTGGCGTTGAGTATCGACGCCATGCTTCCCGCTTTCACAGAGATGGCAACCGATTTGCAGGTGGCCAGGGCCAACGACATTCAGCTGGTGATCTCTACGCTGTTTATCGGGCTGGCAATCGGGCAGCTTTTTTATGGTCCCCTGTCTGATTCAATCGGCCGCAAGCCTGCTATTTATGCCGGTGGCCTGCTGTTCATTCTCGGCTCACTGCTGTCCATGATGTCGACGGACTACTCGACCATGCTGGCTGGACGTTTATTGCAGGGTTTCGGCGCCGCTGGTCCGCGAACGGTCTCCATGGCGCTGATCAGGGACCGTTTTCACGGCTCCGAAATGGCCAGGGTAATGTCGTTCATCATGACGGTATTTATCCTGGTGCCGATCCTGGCGCCCGCCTTTGGACAGGCTATTCTTCTGTTTGCCAGTTGGCGCACAATTTTTGGCTCCTTCGTCGTTCTTGCCGTTATGACCATGGCCTGGCTGGCGGTCAGGCAACCGGAAACGCTGTTGCCGGAACAGCGCAAGGCATTCACGCTGAAAAATATCTCCAGCGGATTCGGGGAGGTGCTGAAAAGCAGGGTGGCCATCGTCTACACGATGGTTGCAAGCTGTGTCTCCGGTGCCTTCTTTGGTTACCTCAACAGTTGCCAGCAGATTTTCCAGGTGCAGTACGGCCTGGGGAAACAATTTCCGATCTATTTCGCGGTGCTGGCCCTGGCGGTGGGTGTGGCTTCCCTGCTGAACAGCGCAATGGTCATGCGGTTCGGCATGCACAAACTGGCCAATCGGTCATTACAGGCCATGATGGTGCTGTCCTGGGTCTTTGTGCTTATTGCCTGGGTCAGCGGTGGCCACCCGCCGTTGTGGTTGATGATGCTGATCTGTCTTGCCCTGTTTTTTTGCATCGGAATCCTGTTCGGTAATCTCAACTCCATTGCAATGGAACCACTGGGGCACGTGGCAGGAACAGCGGCGGCGGCGATTGGTACATTCACCACGTTGGTTGCCGTAGTACTTGGATTTATCATTGGGCAGGTTTACGATGGTTCGTTATTGCCAATGGCACTTGGGTTTGTCAGTCTGACGACGTTTTCCTTTTTCCTGACTGCACTGGCCCGGGTACAGACAACTCGACAAGGATAGAAAGAAATGTCTACAAATTCATCTGATAAAAAGCCAGGCGAATACGTTATACCGGAAGAGTTCTCATTCGGACTCGAAGAACGGGATGAGTCTGAAGAGGTGATCGAATTGCCGGAAGGCGGTCCTGATCCTGAGCTGGCTGAAGACTGTGAGCACACGTGGGTTGCAGTGCCTGAGACCCAGCAAACGCTCGCCAGCGAGGACAAGAAAATCTGGGCTTGTCCGACATGCGGCACACTGACCAATACGTACGCCTGGCAAAAACCCTAGACCAGGAATCCAAATGAGCGGTTATAACCTATCTCACCTCAAACAGCTTGAGGCGGAGAGCATTCACATTATCCGCGAGGTTGCCGCCGAGTTCGACAACCCGGTCATGCTGTATTCGATCGGCAAGGACTCTTCCGTCATGTTGCACCTGGCGCACAAGGCGTTTGCGCCGGGTAATATCCCGTTCCCGCTGATGCACGTTGATACGCAGTGGAAGTTCCGCGAAATGTACCGATTTCGTGAGTTGATGGCTGAAAAGTACCGGGTGGACATCAAGGTCTGGATCAATCCGGAGGGCAAGGACCAGGTCAGTCCATTTTCACATGGGTCGGAAAAACACACGCAGATCATGAAAACCGATGGCCTTAAACAGGCCATGGACCACTACGGCTTTGACGCGGCATTCGGTGGCGCACGACGCGACGAGGAAAAAAGCCGCGCCAAGGAGCGGGTCTACAGCTTTCGTAACGAGTTTCACCAATGGGATCCGAAAAATCAGCGGCCCGAGTTGTGGAACCTCTACAACGCGAAGGTCAACAAGGGCGAATCGATCCGTGTCTTTCCTTTGTCCAACTGGACAGAGCTGGATATCTGGCTGTACCTGTTGCGCGAAGATATCCCCATTGTGCCCCTGTATTTTGCGGCAGAACGTCCGGTAGTTGAGCGCGAAGGCACGCTGGTCATGGTCGATGACGAGCGGATGCCAATGGAGCCGGGCGAATCGCCGGTGATGAAAAAGGTCCGGTTTCGCACCCTGGGTTGCTACCCACTGACGGGTGCAGTTGAATCCAACGCTGAAACGGTCGAGGAAATCGTCCAGGAAATGCTGTTGACTACCACCTCGGAACGACAGGGGCGGGTGATCGATAGCGACGGATCCTCGATGGAAGAAAAGAAAAAGGACGGTTACTTCTGATGAGCGAAAGCCGTTACGAGATCCCCGAAGAGGCGCTGATCCGGTCGGATATCAGCGAATACCTGGCGCAACACGAGCACAAGGACCTGCTGCGTCTGCTGACCTGCGGTTCGGTGGATGACGGCAAGTCGACCCTGATCGGCCGCTTGCTGTACGACAGCCACATGATCTATGAAGACCAGCTGGAAAAGGTGGCGAAAGACTCAAAGGTCTGGGGCACCACCGGTGAGGATTTTGACCCGGCGCTGCTGACCGACGGCCTCAAGGCAGAGCGCGAGCAGGGTATTACCATCGATGTCGCCTATCGCTACTTTTCCACCAGTAAACGTAAATTCATCATTGCCGACTGCCCGGGTCACGAGCAGTACACCCGCAACATGGCGACCGGTGCGTCCAACTGTAACCTCGCGGTGATCCTGATCGATGCGCGTTATGGCGTCATTACGCAAACCCGCAGGCACAGTTTCATTTGTTCACTGCTGGGCATCAAACACGTGGTCGTTGCCGTCAACAAGATGGATCTGGTCGACTGGTCAAAGAAGAAGTACGAACAAATATGTAGTGAATACAATCAGTTTGTCGCTCGCCTGAATTTTTCCGATATCCACTTTATCCCGATGTCTGCGTTACGCGGCGATAACGTGGTGGAGCACAGCGAGGACCTGTCCTGGTACGACGGCCCGACCTTTCTGCACCACCTCGAGAACCTGAATATCTCGACCGATCGCAACCTGATCGACATGCGTCTGCCGGTCCAGAACGTGCAGCGCCCCAACCTGGATTTTCGTGGTTTCAGCGGAACCCTGGCCTCCGGCGTGTTGCGGGTGGGGGACAAGGTGGCCAGCCTGCCATCTCGGAAGGAATCGAAGATCAAGGCAATCCTGGCTCCCGACGTGGAAGTCCAGGAGGCTTTTTCACCGATGGCCGTGACGGTGACACTGGACGATGAGATCGATGTGTCACGTGGCGACATGCTGGTGCCGGTTAACAACATGCCGCATTTCGGTAATGAGTTCGAGGCCATGCTGGTATGGATGCACGAAGATGCCGCGCGTTCCGGCAAGAGCTACCTTGTGAAACACAGTTGCAGCATGATTCCGGGCGTCCTGTCCGATATACGTTACAAGATCGACGTCAACACGATGCAGCGCGACAAGGGCGAGGAGCTTAAGCGCGAACCGGTAGACTCGCTGGAGTTGAACGAAATCGGCCGTTGCCACATCACGTTGCACCGTCCGATTGCTTTCGATCCGTATGACCGCAACCGGGCGACCGGTTCATTCATCGTCATCGACCGCCTGACCAACGTGACCATTGGCGCCGGGATGATCGTCGACCGGATCGTCTCGAAGTCGGCGCGTACGCCTGCCCCGGTGAGCCGGAATATCGTCAAGAGCCACAGCCTGGTCAGCACTGAAGAGCGTGAGAGCCTGCTGGGCCAACGCGGGGTTACCGTCTGGCTGACCGGCCTGAGTGCTTCAGGCAAGTCAACCATCGCTCGCGAACTGGAACAGCAAATGATGGCCAAAGGGCATCTTTGCTACATCCTGGATGGCGACAACGTGCGTCACGGCCTGAACCGCGACCTGGGTTTTTCCATGGAGGACCGTACGGAGAACATCCGTCGGATTGCCGAAGTCGCGACCCTGATGAATGCAGCCGGCGTGATCGTGATCACCGCCTTCATCTCGCCCTACCGGGAAGATCGCCGGGCCGCCCGTGAAGTGGTCGGCGATGGCGCATTTATCGAAGCGTTCGTGGATACGCCCATCGAGATATGCGAGCAGCGCGATCCCAAGGGCCTGTACAAGAAAGCCCGTGCGGGTGAGATCAGGCAGTTCACCGGAGTCAGCGATGCCTACGAGGCGCCCCGCAACGCGGAGATTGTTCTTGCAACCGAGTCGCTATCACCGTCGCAGGCAGCGCAACAGGTTGTCGATGACCTGCGTGCCCGCGGCGTTATTTCCTGAAATCCCATAGTTTCTGCGACGTTTTAGGCCGGGCAACCGTCTTTTCTCTAGAACGTGTTGGCAAATAGATACGGCCAGCTTCATTCAGTGAAGTTAATGATTCAGGAGAATTCGATATGACCAATAAATTAATGCTTGTTCTGGCCGTTGCGGCTTTCACTTTGAGCGCGGCTGCGGTGAGCGCTGGAGAGCACGGCCAGGTAGCTGCAGAAAATAAGATCGTTATTGCACTCAAGACCGATGATTTCGAACTTGTGGAAACCGACCTCAGCGACCTCTCGGTGGGTGATGCGGAGACCATCTATACAGAAAGCGGCCAAACCGTTGATCTACTGCGCACCGAAGATGGCGTTGAAGTTTATGTAGACGGAGAACTGATAGACACGGGAGACGGTGCCCACGAGCGCCATCACGTGATTCACCAGGAAATTGAGATTGAATGTGAGAGCGAAGAAGAATGTGAAGATATGGACTTCGACATTGACATCGATTCCGCTCATGGTGGAAAGCACCACGAGAGAGTAATCATCATCAAGAAAAAGGTCGAGACTGACTGAACTCAGTTTGTACGGCTGGTAGGTCCAGACGCCCCGCCGGTTCTGACCGGTTGGGGCGTTTTTTATTTCTCAGGTTATGATGGCGCATCACTCACTTTTATACAGGTTTGTTCCTGATGCAGATCTTTGATTACCTGAGCAACGCCACGGTTGTTTTTTTTATCGCCAACAGTCTGTACGTCATCTCGTACATGCTGACCAGCATGATCTGGTTGAGGGTTTTGGCCATCATCGCGGCAGCCTCGACCTTCCCTTATTTTTATTTCCAGCCAGAGCCGTTGTGGAGTGCCATATTCTGGCAGGGTTGTTTTCTGACGGTCAACCTGGCCAATCTGCTTTTTCTGTTCTATTCCATGCGCTCGGCGAGCTTCGATAATGAAGAGCAACTGGCATATGAAATGAAGTTTTCCGACCTCAAGCCTTACGAGGCCAGGCCCATTTTCAAGTTCGCACAATGCATTACCGTCAAAGCCGGCCAGGTGCTGTTGTTCGAGGATGAGCGGAATGATTCATTGTTCCTGATCCTGAAAGGCGAGTGCAAGATCCTGAAGAATGAAAAAGAGGTCGCACGATTACACCAGGGGAACTTCGCTGGCGAATTGAGTTTCTTGAGCGATGAGCCGGTCAGTGCAAACGTGGTGGCGGCGCGGGACACGTTAATGATGCGGTGGAACAAGCGGGAACTCGATCCCCTGTTCCAGCGCCAGGGTTTGTACGAGTCGTATTTCCAGGCGATGTGCAGCAAGGATATGGCTGTAAAACTACGGAACATGACAGCGGCAACAGCCGCTGTCTGATCCGGGGTGGGTCAATTACGTTTTTTAAACAGGTCCGTGCAATCAAATTGCGAGGTAAAGTTCTTGTGCTTGCACACAGTATCTTTACCGAACACGTCGTCGAGCGCCGTCTGCAGGGAAGAATAAGACTTTCCGTCTACCTGGTAGTTAACCCGGGAGGAGTCCATCTTGCCCTGGCGCATCATTTGGTACTCGGAGTCACCCATGGCATAGACGGAGCCGTCATCGGCCGGGTAATCCAGATCATCGAGGCTGATTCCGCTGCGCACCACGACATTCATTTTTCCAGACTGTCCGAAACCGCTTGCCAGCCAGTCAACATCCAGGATTTCATTCACCGTGCCATCCGCGAGCATCAGTTCGTAGGTGCGCTGGAAGTCGTCGATGATGGCCTCGGCCATTGGGTTTTGCCTGGAAACTGCAAAATGCAGATCGCGGAAGGCCAGTACCGTGCTGGAAACAGACAGGTTTTCTATTACCACCCGGGCAAGTACATCGCGGACGACCATTTCATCAACAAGGGCAGCATCTGCCTCGCCCCGGTGCACCTTCCTCAACGCTTCCAGGGTATTGCGGGTGTGGATTATTTCCATGCTTGAACTCATGGACGAGATTTCATCGCCATAGGCGTAATCGGTGACCAGTGCAACGCGCATTCCAGCCAGGTCATTGACCGACTCGATCGCGGATGAATGATTTTTGCGGGTCACAGGAACAATACGGTTGGTCAGGTAGGGTTCCGAGAAAAGGAGGAATTTTTCACGGTACGCATTCTTCCAGGCGGCAGCGATGCCGTCGATAGCCCCAACCCGTGCTTCATCCAGTATGACGTCCCAATCACCAACTTTGACGGTGCAGGACCTGCCGGAGCGCTCCAGCGCTTCACATACAAGCTTCTCTGATGTGCCTTTATCCGGGCCATCAATAATGAAGGGGGGCCAGGAGTCATTGCCTAACAACAGAGGATCATTGGCATAAGCAGCCACTGAGATCAGGGAAGTCGCGAGGGCGGTAAGAATGAGTTTTTTCAAAGGGTTCGTCTCCAAAGGTGCACCGGCATCAGCTAATCATACCCAAAAATTACTTCTTAAGCCTGCGCATTAGAACAGCACTCACAGCCAGCCCAATCGCCGCAAAAACGGACAGAAAGTAAAAGTAGTGCTGGTGGCCGCTAAGCCCGGGTGAATTGTCGAGCAAAACACCACCGGCATAGCTGACAAAAATGTCCGGGGTATAGCCCAATACCGCGACCAGGCCGACGGCTGTTCCGGTGACGGCCGTTGGAACGCGGGATTCCTCGAACAGCGCATAGTATAAGGCGCGCAGGCCAAATATGGCCGAACTGCCGATAAGGACGTTGACCACTAACACCCAGGTGAGGCCTGGTGCCGGGGTGAATACGGCGAAAAACAGCTGGGAGGCAAGCAAAAGACCAAAACACACGACCGTCATGCGTGAAACCAGGAACCGGTCACCCAGCAAGCCGGCGCCCAGCGCAGCAACAGGGCGCATCCAGGCCCCCAAAGCCGCTACTCCAGCGGCCTCTACTTCTCCGAGACCGAACCCTTCAACGGCATAGAGTGCATAGTTATCAAAGCCTTTGTAACCGACATAGGCGCACATCACGATCACGGACGTGAGCCAGACCGAAGGCATGGCCATCACCCGACGGATGTGGGTCCAGGTATTTTCAGAGGCGGGTTGCCATGCCTCCAGGCCGGGTTGTCCGCTGGGGTGTCCGTCGGACAGCACAAACCAGACAAAAATTCCCGCCAGGGCGGTCACCGCGGTATACCCCAGGATGATCAATTGCAGCGCCTGCTGCTTGTCCCCGGAGCTGGAGTTGGCATAGCCCTCGGGAAACATCAGTCCAAACAATGCCGCGCCAATCGTGGCCAGCAGGGCCGCCAGCAAGCCGCGTCCGCCGTCCAGCAGGCCAAAAGCCCGTCCCTGCTCGTCAATGCCGCCCCAATCGCGGGTGGCCCGGATCAATGCGGCCCAGAACAAAAGAATGGTCGTGATGCCGAAGAAACCCCAGATCAGCAAAATGCCGAAGTAGCTGGGCAGCGTGGCCAGGTACAAACCACCGGCAGCCGTAGACCAAAGGGATAGCGCCAACAGTTTGCGGGCAGAAAATCGGTCTGCCAGCGGGCCACCTGGAAAATAGGCCAGCATCGCCACGATGCCGTAAATGGCCTGGGCCGTCCCGAGCTGGGTATTACTGAGGTCGAAAACATCCAGCACCGTGGGGCGGAAGAACCTCGTTATGTGGAAAGGCAGCGCATAGACAGCCTCGCCCGCCAGGATGAGGCCAAGCATATACAGAATGCGGTGTCGGGTGACGGTGGTGTCAGACAAGTGAAAGAGGTTCTGGTTTGAGGCCGGATACCTTAACATACCCAAAAGAACATGATTCACATATGCAACGCTTACTGAATATTTTCGCCGGGGGATGTTTGTTTTTTCTCTTTACGGCCGTTCCCACAGCTCTTGCCTCGACACCTGAAGGTGTCGAGGCTGTGCCTGAAGGTGATCCAGCTGTGCCTGATGTAACCATCGAACCGGAGGAAGAAGAGACCGACGGTTCCGAGGAACAGCGCCCGTCGCTGCTGGACAGGCATAAAAACTACGTCGATACCCGTGTGCAACGTGCATCGCAGTGGGCAGACGGCTTTTTTGATGACCCTAATTACGAGGCAGAGGCTGCAAATAGCCAAATAAGGATTCGCCCGGAACTCTCTTATCGGAGCAAACAGCACTTCTCGGCCAAATTGAGAGTCAGGCTCAGGATTAACCTGCCCAGCCTCGGGAACCGGGTCAGCCTGGTAGCCGGCGCCGATGAGGACGACGACGTCATCGAGGATTCTGCGGATGACTCCTCCCGGCAAGGGGTTGTAGGACTTCAGTTCTTTATGCGGGAAACCACCCGGTGGAATACCAGTTTCACCGCAGGCGTCAAATTCAATGAAGTCGCGGGTGTTATTGGCCCCAGGGTGCGCTATGAGAACGTGATCGGTAACAGGGGTTCCTGGCGATTTACGCAATCGCTGCGCTGGCAAACCAATAACTATTGGCAGATCAATTCCCGGCTGGACCTGAACCGGGTGGTCAGCGAGCACCTTTTCTTCCGCCAGACGTTTGACGGGCGCTGGCGTGGAGAAAAATCAGAGGAGGAAGGTTACCGCACTCAGGTCAGCAGTTTTCTCACGCAAAGCCTGGGTCCGCAGAAAGGCCTGCAGTACGAGCTCTCCACCGTATTCCATACCCGGCCCGACACACACGTGGACAAATACAAGGTTGCGCTTCGCTATCGGAAACAAACAAAGCGTCAGTGGCTTTACTACGAAATCATTCCCCAGATTACCTGGGATGAAAAGTATGACTACGATTTCAACCCGGGCATTCGCTTAAGGCTGGAAATTTTCTATGGCGGCAATAAATCCACCGAGTTCTGGCGGCGGGCAGCCGAGGACAGAGAACACTTCAGGTGGTAGCAGGGTGCGCTAAGTAATGAGAATTATTGATGTCATTTCTCCGGCAGGCTATGTTGCAACGGTAGAGTCGCTGGCGGCCAGTCACGGCCTCGATCACTGGGTCGATGCTGAGGGCGCGGACGGACGGCAGACCATTCATATCCTGGTTGGCGCTGAAAACTCCCAGAAAACCCTCGACCGCTTGCAAGCTGTCCTTGCGAGTTCTGACAACGCCAGGATTGTCATCAGCAATGTAGAGGCGACCCTGCCGGTCATTGAAGATGACGGGGAGCCAGCCAAGGGTAAGACAAAAGGCATTGCTTCATCCCGCGAAGAATTACTCAGCGAGATGAAGAAGAACTCCCAGCTCAATCTCAATTTCTTCATCCTTGTTTTCCTGTCTGCGGTGGTCGCCGCTGTGGGCCTGGTTAAAGACAATGTTGCCGTCATCGTTGGGGCAATGGTAATTGCCCCCTTGCTGGGACCTAACCTGTCGCTGGCCCTGGGTACAGCGCTGGGTGACCGGCAATTAATGTGGCGTTCGGTAAAAACCAACCTGGCCGGCCTGGCCCTGACGCTGGCTCTTGCCATGCTGGTGGGCCTGTTATGGCCGGTTAACCTGCAAAGCCAGGAGTTGATGGCACGGACCGACCTTGGGCTCGACTCGGTTGCGCTTGCCCTGGCTTCAGGTGCTGCGGCGGTTCTTTCCCTTACTACCGGACTGTCCAGCGTGTTAGTTGGCGTGATGGTCGCGGTCGCTTTGATGCCGCCGGCAGTGACAATGGGCCTGATGCTGAGCAGTGGAGAGTTTTCGCTGGCTACCGGCGCGTTGTTGCTTCTGACCGTCAACGTGGTCTGCCTGAATTTTGCGGCCAATGTCGTCTTTTTCGCCAAGGGCGTAGGCCCGAGAACCTGGCATGAGAAGAAGCAGGCCCGGCGCTCGATGATCATATCCATATCGTTCTGGGCTGCGTTGCTAGTCGCACTTATGGTCGTCATCGTCATTCGCTAAACTTTTTGGCGGCATTAGCCATAATCTGGCGTCTTTCGTTACGACATCTGCATAAATTCCGGAAGAAAAGCTGAAGGACCTCAGGCATTACCGGTTATAGGCATCACGCATCCATTTGGCTTCATTCTTGCATCCTATAGATGAATGTAATTGCATGAGGGAGCACCTGCCATGAAGAAGTTTCTGATACTGACCGCCTGCCTGTTCACGACTGGACTGCAGGCATGGGACTGCAAATTTGAAGAAAGCATCGATGAACAGCTGGATCTGACCGGCACCGAGCTGTTGTCTATCTCAGCGGCAGCCGGCGATCTGGAAATAACCGGCGTTTCGGCTAGCTCCACAGCCCGGATCAAGGGCCGTTTGTGTGTTTCAGACCAGGATTGGCTGGATGAGTCAGGCGTATCAGTCAGTGGTGGCCGCGAGGCCTCAATCGTTGTCGACCTGCCCAGGGTTGAATCTAACTGGTCCCTCACCGGCAGCAAATATGCTTACCTTGACCTTGAAATAGAAGTGCCCGAAGGCACGGCGCTGGACGTACGCGACAGCTCAGGAAACCTGACTATCGAGCGTACCGGCGGTGTGAGTGTCATGGACAGTTCAGGTGATATTGAAATTGAAGACATCAGCGGTTCAGCCGTGGTCAAGGACTCATCAGGCGATATCGTTTTTCGCAATATCGGTGGTGACGTGACGATTGAATCCGATAGTTCGGGCGATATCCGGGGAGCGGACATTGACGGTTCCGTTCTGGTTAAAAGCGATAGCTCGGGTGATATACGGTTCCGGGACGTTGGAGAAAACTACATCGTTGAGCGTGACTCTTCCGGCGATATCTCCGCGGATGGAGTAGGTGGAGACTTCCATGTGCTGAACGACGGCAGTGGCGCTATAGACGTAAGCAATGTACAGGGTGAAGTGATTATACCTGCCGATTGACCAGCAGTTCGATCCAGTGTTTGACGGGCAGTTCTGTGCCACTTTGCAAGTGCATCAGGCAACCTATGTTGGCCGTGGCGATCAGGGTGGGTTGTTCTTGTTCCAGGCACTCCAGCTTTCGATCAAGCAGTTGCTGCGACAAGTCCTTTTGCAGGATGGAGTAGCTGCCCGCTGAGCCGCAACACAAGTGGACATCCTGCACGCCGGCCAGCCTGAAGCCCAGGCGGGTCAGCAGGGCCTCGACCTTGCCGGCGCGCTTCAGGCCATGTTGCAGCGTGCACGGGGAGTGATACGCAATCAGTGGCTTGCCCGCGGGTCCTTCGAATAGAGACTCCAGCTTCTGCTGCTCCAGGAAAACGGAAATGTCCTGCGCCAGGGACGCTACCCTGGCCGCCTTAACTGCGTACTCCCGGTCCTGCTGCATCAAGCGGCCATAGTCATTTACGGTCGGGGCACAGCCACTGGCCGTCAGGATCAGCGCTTCCGCACCCGCTTCGATCGCGGGCCACCAGCGGTCAATGTTATTGCGGATGGTGGCCCGAGTTTGCTGCTCCCGCGACAAGTGGTGGCTTAGTGCACCGCAACAGCCTTCAGCCGGTAGAGCCCGGATGCCCAGACGGTCTAGCACACGGGCTGTTGCGAGGTTGATCCGGGGAGCTACCACTGTTTGCGCACAGCCTTGCAACAACAGCACCTTGCGCTGATGCTGAGTGGATGGCCAGGCTTGTATATCCCGCTCCACAGCCGGAAGGCTTTTCTGTTGTGCGGCCGGCAACAAGGGCCGGACGAGGCTGGCCAACTTGAGTAGCGTGCTAAAACGAACGGGTCGGGGGACAGTCTGTACCAGGGCCTCGCGCTGGATGCGTTCGGTCAAAGGTCTCGTGTTGCCGGCTTCGGCGGCCGCCCGGCCGATCTCCAGCAATCGGTTGTACTGCACACCGGAAGGGCAGGTGGTCTCGCAGGCCCGGCAGGTCAGGCAGCGGTCCAGATGCAACTGTGTTTCGCGGCTGGCAGTGTTGTGCTCCAGCATCTCTTTGATCAGGTAGATACGCCCACGCGGCCCATCGCGCTCATCACCCAGCAACTGGTAGGTGGGGCAGGTGGCATTGCAGAACCCACAATGCACACAGGAACGGAGAATCTCATCGGCCTCGCGGCCCTCGGGCGTGTTTTTGAATGCCTTACTCAGAAAAGTCTGCATCAGTCGCAGCGACTCATACGGTAAAAGTCGAAAACCCCATGGGGATCCATCGCCTGTTTGATTCTCTGCTGCATTTGTTGCAATACCGGTGCAAGGGGGTGGAAGCGTTCATCGTCGCTCCCGCCTCTGAACAGCGTGGCGTGGCCGTTTGCTCCGACTGCAATTGAACGGATTTTCTCTGTGGGCTGGTCCGTGAAGTACCAGCGCTGGGCCCCGCCCCAGTCGACCAGGCAATCCCCATCCAGATCCAGTGGTTCCGTAGCGGGTGGGACAGACAGACGCCAGAGTTTGCCGGACCGGGCGAAAAAAGCAGAGCGTTGCTCTCGCAGATCCACCCATGAAGATGCATCCTCGCTCACCTGCCTGGCTTGCATGCGCCCGGTGGCGCTTTCAGTTTCAGTTTCAGCGCCGGAAAGTCGAACCCGCAATTGTCCGTTACACCAGCTGGCGCCGGATAGAGGAAGCGGCTGACCGGCCCACTGGTTAACCCTGCGAATCGCTTCGGCCTGGTCACATTCAAACTCCAGGGTCAATTCCCGCGCCGGTCGTGGCAGCACTTTGAACGATACCTCCAGCAACAGGCCCAGAGTGCCCATTGAGCCGGCCATTAGCCGCGACACGTCATACCCGGCGACATTTTTCATGACCTGTCCACCGAACTGAACAACCGCGCCGGAGCCGTTGACCAGTTTCACGCCGAGCAGGTAATCACGCAAACTGCCTGACCAGGGGCGGCGTGGTCCTGAAAATCCACAGGCTACGGTGCCGCCAATTGTTGCCGAGGCACCGAAGCCGGGGGGTTCGAATGGAAAATGCTGGCCGTTTTCTTCCAGAGTCTCCCGGATTTCAGACAGCAGGCTGCCGGCCCGGCAGGTAATAACGAGTTCACCTGGATCATATTCAACGATGCCCCCGTGGCCGGAGACATCCAGCGGCTCGCCGTGCGCCGGGTAGCCATAAAATCCCTTGCTGTTGCCACCCTTGATCGCCAGCGTCGAACCCCCGGCAATCGCCATGTTCACTTTTTCTACCAGGAAGTCCTGCTGATTCATGGCTTAGAACCTGGGCAGGTCGGGGAAGGGAAGCTTGCCATTGTGTACATGCATCGCTCCCAGTTCAGCGCAGCGGTGCAGGGTAGGCACCGCCTTGCCGGGGTTGAGCAGGCCATCGGGGTCGAAGGCATCCTTCAGGGCATGAAACTGCTTCAGTTCGGCCGGTGCAAACTGCTCGCACATTGAATCGATTTTCTCCATGCCGACACCGTGTTCGCCGGTTACCGTTCCACCGGCCGCGATGCACAGGCTGAGGATTTCGGCCCCGAGCTTTTCCGCCTGGTCCAGCTCGCCGTCGAGGTTGGCGTCGTAAAGAATCAGCGGGTGGAGGTTACCATCGCCGGCATGGAACACGTTGGCAACGGCAAGCCCGTAACGCTGTGATGCTTCGCGGATATCTGCCAGCACCTCAGGTAATTTCCGGCGGGGAATGGTGCCGTCCATACAGTAATAGTCCGGCCGGATGCGGCCAACGGCCGGGAACGCATTTTTGCGCCCCTGCCACAGACGCAGACGCTCGGCCTCGTTGGCCGACACAGCAACGGAGGTGGCTTGATGGTGCTCCAGGATGGTTTGCACCGCAGCCATCTGCTCGGCGACTTCGGCTTTACCGCCATCCAGTTCACACAGCAAAACCGCCTCAGCGTCAAGCGGGTAGCCGGGGGAGTTGAAGGCTTCCACGGCTTCCACAGACAGGCGGTCCATCATTTCCAGGCCGGCCGGAATAATGCCGGCGGAGATGATGGCGCCGACGCTGGCTGCCGCCCGATCTATGCTGGCAAAGCCCGCCAGGACGACCTGGGCCGTTTCCGGCACCGGCAGCAGGCGCACCAGGATTTCCGTGATCACGCCCAGCATGCCTTCCGACCCGTTGACCAGCGCCAACAGGTCGTAGCCGGGCGCATCGAGCGCTTCACCCCCCAAAACCAGTTCCTCGCCCTGAATGGTGAGCATCTTCACCTCCAGCACATTGTGTACGGTCAGTCCGTACTTCAGGCAGTGAACACCGCCCGAGTTCTCGGCCACATTGCCACCGATGCTGCAGGCTATCTGCGAGGAAGGGTCCGGCGCGTAATACAGGCCATGCGGGGCAACCGCTTCGCTGATGGCGAGGTTGCGCACGCCCGGTTGTAGCCTGGCCGTGCGGTTCTGCAGGTCAATATTGAGAATCCGGTTCAGCTTTGTCAGCACCAGCAACAGGCCTTTCTCAAGCGGTAGTGCACCGCCGGATAGCCCGGTGCCTGCACCCCGGGTCACCACGGGAACACCCAGGCGGTGGCAGGTTTGCAGAATTTGTCGAACCTGCTTGATGTCTTCGGGCAGGGCTACGAGCAACGGGAGCTGACGGTAAACGGACAGGCCATCACACTCGAACGGTCGCATGGCTTCGGCCGAGTCAAGCAGGATTCGCCGCGGGACGGCGGTTTGCAGCTCCTGCGTCAATTGGCTGCTGGTGATTGAGCTCATTGATCAATCTCCGGGAGATTCCGGGTTCAGACCCGTCAGACTCCATTATAATCCGATCATGATCAGAAAAGGACTCAGGCCCGGTTTCAAAGTTGGCACGGGAATCATGAACGGAGCGGACGGCTATCGGCGCGTCTGGAGATTCAGACGTTCATGGGTTGCTATCGCCATCCTGGCTGCCATGGATGCGGCGTTCCTGGTTCCAACGTTTACCACGCTTAACCAGGTCAGCAGTAGCTTCGGAGAATTCAACTCGCTGTTCGATCTGGTCGGTATCGTGTTCATGAGCGCCTGGTTGCTAGGCTGGTCGATGGCACCTCTGATCATGACTTCCATCCTGGTGCTGATGCTGTTTGGCCGCGAAGTGCTGTTGGTGCGGCCCGGCCGGGTCGAGCTAATCCTGGGTTTGCCTTTCCTGGGCCTGTCTGCAGTTTATGACGTCGCGAAAATGCGCAACCTGCGGCTGGAAACCCCGGAAAAGAAATCCGGATCATCGTGGCGCGGGACACACCTGGTTTTTGACTACGGCGCAAATTCAGTGGCTTTTGGCTCGGACGTGGGTGCCGAAGAGCTGACGCAAGTCCGCAACAGCATCCACATGGTCAGTGGAAAGGCCGTCAGACGTGGTGAGGCGCTGCCGGAAGAACTGGAACCCCAGTGGGAGCCCGAACCCAAACCTGCACCGGTTGCACCTTTGGCTGCGGAACCCGGCCCGGCAGTGATATCAACCGGTCCTCTCACACTGGCATCCCTATCGACCCTGCTACTGATCATCGCCAACCTGGTACCGGTGGTGGGTGCGGCATTTTTCGGCTGGAAGTTGAGCGACGTGATGGTGCTCTACTGGGCAGAGAGCGCAGTTATAGGGTTCTTTAACGTGTGCAAGATCATCTTGATTGGGCGTTGGTTTGCGCTGGTCGCTGTACCTTTCTTTATGGGGCATTTCGGTGGCTTCATGGCGGTGCATTTTCTGTTCATTTACGTGCTGTTCGTTAAGGGCGTGGCCGGTATGAACGATTCGGCCGGGGACCTGGCCGATGTGGCGGCGCTGTTCGTGGCACTGTGGCCGGCGCTGCTCGCCCTGTTCATAAGCCACGCATATTCTTTTTTCAGTAATTTTTTCGGCCAGGATGAGTACCGCAACCGCACCGTTTCCCACCAGATGTCAGAGCCCTATAGCCGCATTATCTTTATGCACCTGGTGTTGATCCTGGGCGGTGGGCTGAGCATGGTGCTGGGGCAGACGGGACCGGTGATAATAGTCGTGATTGGCCTGAAGATATTCTTTGACGTAAGGGCGCACCTGAAAGAGCATAACAAGAGCCTGCCGGTTCAGGAGCCGGCAGACCGATTGGAAGATTCGTCCGGCGCCTAGTCCGGCTGGCCTCTTTTAGTGACCAGGTAGGTCGCAAAGCTGGCCAGCCAGTGACTGCCCTCATAGTTTTCGGCCGATACATTCGCAATGCCGGTATTGGCGTGGACACCGGCAGCCGCCATCAGAGATGGCCGCCTCGGGTCTGCCTTGGGCAGGGCGCGGGCAATTTCCTGGAGGTTCCAGGCACGCGACAGGTTAACGCCGTCGAGGTGTACCAGCTTGCCGTCGGTGGGGTCGTTAACAATTCCAATAGCAATCCAGTTACCACTGCCGTCGAGCGGAATTTGTGGCATGAAGCCCTTTAACCACTCAGAAAATTCATCCTGTGGAAGAATCCGCCGCATCAGGTCGGCTTCCATCAGGCAGGGGGAGAGAAAATCCTCGCCGGAAGGCTCATAGGCGAGTGGGCAATTGCGGTCAGCCCGGTGAAAGGCCAGTGAGCGTTCTGTGACCATCTCGGCCATCGCGGTGTCACCGGAGGCCCGTGCCCAATCCAGCATCAGCCCGAAGGCGAACATGCTCTGGTTGTGCGTTCCCAGGCGGATCGGATAGGCCAGCTTGGGCAGCCAGGACATGATCTGTTCGACGATAACCACTTCCAGCGGCTGTAGTGTCTCGAGCCAGGCTTCGGCCAGCGGGTCATCCCATTCACGTAACTCCGCGGTGAGTTGTAAAAACCACGCGGAGCCATAGGGCCGCTCATACGATTTCCGGTTTTCTTCACGGAAGTATGCAACTTCCTCGGCGACTCCAGGTGCGGTGAAGCTCTGGTTAAGCGAGTTGATGATCTCGCTGCGCAAATCAGCCGGCATGCGTTCCGCCGGTATGGTTCGTAACAGGCGAACCAGCAACCAGTGGCCATGCACCGACGAATGCCAGTCAAAACAGCCATAAAAAACCGGGTGCAGGGACGAAGGCGTGCGGGCATCCGCTTCGCTGTTGAGCACATGGCCTATCTTGTTTGGGTATTCCCGGTGCACGCAATCCAGCGCCAGTCGTGCGAAGCGTGACGCGAGTTCAGCATTTACGGGGTTGCGGGCAGAGCCTTCAGCCGCCAGGGCAGGGTGGGAAAAGAGCGCGAATAATGCCAATACAGCAATCAGTTTTTTCATGGTTACAGGATATCCTCGATAAACCAGGCCGAAAAAGAGTGTCTGCCACTCACGCCGGCCTTTTTATAAATGGATGAAGCTTGTTGCCTTACTGTTTTTTCCAGTGTGTTTCGAACTGCGGCAATTTCCTTGAAGCTGAGCCCCTTCAATAACAGCAGGGCAACTTCCTTCTCCGTTATCGTCAACTTCCATTCCTCGAACTGGCTTTGCAGAACTTTTGCCATGTCGTGACGCGCGGCAATCAGGGACGGCGATTGCGCTGGCTGTGGTTCGCTGGTGACGGAAGCAAGTTCGGCTTTCAGCCGTCGGTTAGAGCGGCTTTCACGCCAGACACCTACGCTGAGAATCGTGATTAAAAGGAAGGACGCGGCGACCAGCGCCAGTTCTACCAAAAGGTGTGCCAGGCTGGCCCCTTCCCGGTAGTCGTAGACGACATCAATCAAGTTGCCGCCGATTACAAACGCCAGCAGAACCATAATGATTATTTCTTTGACGTACAGCATGTGAACCCGGTTCTCAAGGCGTTATTAATGAAGTTTGGCAGGGGACAAATGTACCATGCGAGCCGCACTAGACATATGCCGGATTCCAGTGGCGGCCCAGGTCAGGTACATTCGCGAGCTTCCATGTTTCCGCACAAGCCGGAGGGCAGACCTCGTGCATTGTATTTCCAAATTACCGAGGGCCTGCTGTCTGTTCGGCCTTGCTACTACGTTGTTCTTCGGCACCGCCATGGCTGCGGAGGAACACGAAGAAGTGGCGATCCGGTTTGACAGCCAGATGACCCTGGCTGCGGTGCTTGACACCACCTTGCAACGACATCCCAGGTCCGGCGTATTGAAGGCTGCGCAATCCACAGTAGAGGCCGAGCAAAAACTCGGCAGATTCTGGTTTCCGGAGGCTCCCGAGGTGGGTGGCTTTCACATGAGTGACCATGCTTTCGATGACATCGGCGCCTATGAGAACGAGGTGGCTTTGTCGGTTCCCCTTTGGTTGCCCGGTGAGAAGGGCGCCCAAACCCGGCTCGGGGAAGCCGCGTCCCAGGCTCAATTGGCACGGACCGCCGATTTCCGCTGGCGGGTAAGTGCTTTACTCAGGCAACGACTTTGGAATCTGGTGCTGGCAAAGCGCCAGTGGGAACTGGCCACGGAGCAGGAGCAGCGGCTGTCTGAATTGCTCGAGCAAGTCACCTTGTTTACCGAGGTGGGAGAGCTGTCCAGGGCGGATCAACTGGCTACCCTGCAGGAACTGGCCCTGTGGAAAGCGGAGACTATGACCCTGGAGGCGGAATACCAGGATGCAGCCCGCGAGTACCAGGCATTGACGGGTCTGGTCGAGGCGCCGTCCGAAATATCAGAAAAGCAGAATAGCGAACAAGAGCTTCGCGAGGACCATCCGGCTCTGCAGTATGCAATGGAACGTTATGCAGAGGCCGCTGCGGCAACCGAGGTCAGTCGCCAGGGCAATTCGTCCAGGCCATCGCTGCAGGTGTTTTGGCGGGGGTTCAGAGGCGACCGCACCAGCCCCGACGTGGATGCATTGGGTGTCGGCCTGGCCGTGCCCCTGGGCAAGTCTCCAAAGCAGGGGCCACAAATTGCACGGGCCAACGAGAGCCTGGCCAGGGCTGAGGCCGAATTGATCGAAACCCGGCGGGCACTCGACCTGCAACTGCACGAGGCGCGCCACGTTCTTCATACCACTGGCCTGCAACTGGAGAACTCCAGGCTGATGATCGACGCCGCCAGTGAACGATACCGGCTGGACAAGCTGGCTTTTGAACTGGGTGAGTTCTCGGTACAGGAGTGGTTGCGACGCCTGTCCCAACTGAAAGAAATCGAGCGTTCACACGAATTGCTGATGCTGCAGCAGGATGCCGCCGTTGCTGCTTACAACCAGGCTGTCGGAGAGTCATTATGAAAATCAATAAAATATTCCCGCATGGCCTGTGCAGTCTGCTGGTTTTGATGATGGGGACACTGTCT
>CAYUBS010000038.1:0-22500 GCA_964443145.1 uncultured Wenzhouxiangellaceae bacterium
GGTTCGCCGCGGTTTTTTTGCTTGCTAACCAAAACACCAACGCCCCCGTCTATACTTTTGAAATGACCAGCACAAAACAACAAATCGTCAGAAAAGCCGCAGCGGGGGACCGCGTGGCTTTTCACCAACTGGTGCAGGAACACAGCCATGCGATGTTTCGCCTGGCCTGGCGCATCAGTGGCGATGAAAGTGCAGCCGATGACATCGTGCAGGAAGCCTTTATCAAGGCCTGGCGCAAGATAGGCAGTTTTCGGATGGAGTCGGGTTTCCGGACCTGGTTGCACCGAATCACCGTTAATACGGCGATGGACCATCTGCGCAAGCAGGCCCGGGTTAAACAGCATGAATCGGCCCAGCCCGGGCTGGAACAACTGGCCGTCGGCGCCAGTAGCCCAAAACACGACATTCAAATCGACGTCCAGGTACAGACAAAGGCGGCGATGATGAAGCTGAGCGAAACGGAGCGAGTCGCGCTGATGCTCCGACATTTCGAAGGACACTCGATTAAGGAAATTTCACAAATTCTGGATATGAGTGCAACCGCCTGCAAGCAAGCCATTTTTCGTGCAGTTAAGAAAATGCGTATTGAACTGGCCCCACTGGTGACGACATGAAACACATCACTGACGATGACCTGACGCTGTTGTACTACGGCGAGCATGAGAATCCTGAACTGGCTGCAAAGGTCGCAGGTTCACCGGAGCTGTCACAACGCTTCGACGAGCTGAGTGCGCAATTGCAGCGTATGGATGAGTGGATGCCGCCGGCGCGTAGCGATGACTACGGGTCTGAAGTCTGGCGGCAGATTGAGCCCCGGCTGACGCCTGAAGATTCTGCGGCCGGTCCCCGATGGAAAACCTGGCTCGCCGGGTTTATGCAGCCCCGCCTCAGCCTGGCCGGCGCATTGTCGCTGGTGCTGGTTGCGAGTCTTGCCTTCATGCTGGGACGCCAGGCTAATCAGTCCAATAGCCCGGTACCGCAGGTACAGGAGCTGCCATCAGCGGTAGCCCTGTCCGAACTGGATACCGGACGCCTTCTGACGTCTTCGGTGTCAGGACACCTGGAGCAACTCAACCTTGCTTTCACCCAATTTTCCATCCAGCCCGAGACCTCCCGGGCCGAATCTGAGCGCGCAACAGACATGCTGATCACAAACCGTTTGTACCGCAAATCAGCAGAGGCGCAGGGCAAGCACCAGCTGGCGAGATTTCTCGCCGACCTGGAGCCCCTGCTGATCGAGCTGGCATACGAAGCACACAAAGCTACACCTGAATCCCTGAATCGCATGCAGAAGGAAGTCAGAGACACGCTTTTGTTCCGGGTTCGCGTTATGAACCAACAACTCAAACAACCCAATATTTCGACATAAGGAAACCACTATGCCGATCAAAAACGTACTGAAATCACTGACCCTAGCGGCCCTGTTATTTGCAACCGCCGTACTGGCGCAAACCCCTTACGACGATGGCCAGAAAGCCCTGCGCCAACAGAACTGGATGGAGGCTGCCGAACAGTTTGAGCAAGCCATCAAGACAGATGAAACCCAGGCCGATGCCGCGATGTACTGGCGCGCCTATGCACTTTACAAGGCTGGCCGAAGCAAAGAAGCCGAACGTGGGCTGCGGCAGTTGGAGCGCAAGTATCCTGAAAGCAGCTGGCTGAAAGAAGCCCAGGCCCTGCGGATTGAATACCAGGATCCGGAAAAATCGATAGAGCAGGTAGCTGGCACGGGTGACGGTGATGCGATGGATGATGAATTACGCCTCTTTGCCCTGGTTCAGCTGATGGACCGCGACCCGGATCGGGCCCTGCCGATGGTGCTGGACCTGGCGCGTAACGCGGAATCACCGAGCGTGCGGCAGGATGCCCTTTTTGTGCTGGCCGTTAACGATTCACCGCATGCAAAGGAAGCCTTGCTGGAGATCGTTCGCAACAACGATGATCCAGAAATGCAGAGCCATGCCATCCACCTGCTGGGCACCATGGACGCCACCGAGGAATTGCAGTCAATTTATGCAACGCTGGAGAACCGTGCTACCAAAGTGGAGGTTATACATGCCTTCGCCATTGCCGGCGACAGTTCGTTGTTGAAGCAGGTGCTTGAGCAGGAGACCGATCCGGAGTTACGCCAGGCAGCGATTCACGGCATTGCCATCGAGGGTGGTGAAGAGTCAATGCAGTTGCTGGAATCCCTGTATAGCAGCACCGCCAGCACGGAAGAAAAGGCCATGATTCTTCAAGCCATGGCCATCGGAGATGACACGGCTGGAATATTCAGGGTTTTGCAATTGGAAGAGGACTCGGAATTAAGATCGGCAGCCATCCAGAGCCTGGCCATCAGCGATGGCGAAGACGTGAAAGATTACCTGTTAGAACTCTATCCCAGGGCATCACGTGATGAGAAGGAAGCCGTCATTCACTCGATGATGATCATGGACGATCCGGACGGATTAATCAGCCTGATGAAACAGGAACAGGATCCGGAACTGAAACGGGAAATGATGCAGATGCTGGCCACCATGGATTCTGAAGAAGCCGATGAGTACCTGTTCGACATGCTGGAGAACAAAGGATGAAGACCTTGATGGTTGGACTGGCGCTGGCCGTCATCAGCGGCACAGCATGGGCGCAGGCCGGCGGGTTGATCAATGCAACGGTCGAAGAGCGTAGCTCAATCGCCGACCCGGCTGTAGCAATCAAGATCATGGACAGCGAGTGGTTGGCATTCAGTATCCCTGCGCAGAAAGGCACACGTTCACCCTGCTGCTGGCAGGGCAAATGGAACAGCAATCGTGAAGTTGGCTGCAGCCTGCAGGAAGATCACCAGAGCTATGGCACCCGCTCGGACTCACCTCTGGCAGAACAGCTCATCGCTTATGCGCGGGTCAGTAATGGAGAAGTGCAGGACATGCGGGTCGTTGGTGATCAGTGCCCCGTGGAGGGCGCTGGCGCCCGGGTTACATGGATTGGCGAGACGGACAGCGAAGCCAGCCTGAACTGGCTGCAGGACGTTAGCCGCGATGGCAAGTCGGGCGCCCGGGAAACAGCGCTTTATGCGATCGCCTTGCACCAAAGCCCTGAAGCCACAGAGCGTCTACTGAAGCTGGCCACCGAATCGGGCAATGAGATGTCACAGGAGGCCATTTTCTGGCTGGGGGATGCCCGTGGTGATGAGGGTTTCAAAGCGCTCAACACCCTGTTGGATGATCTGCCCCACGGTGACAAACGCCAGGAAATCAATTTTGCCCTGGCCCAGAATGGAACACCGGCCGCGATCGACCGACTGACTGAAATCAGTCGATCCGACCCCGATCCGGAACAACGCAGCAATGCCCTGTTCTGGCTGGCCGAGGAATTTCCGGAACAGGCCGAGGACATACTGCTGAAGGCGCTCGCTACCGAGCAGGATGAAGAAGTTCTGGAGCAGGTCGTGTTCGCCATCTCCCAGTTGCCCGATAGCATGAGCACCCCGTTATTGCTGGAACTGGCGCAGGATGCGCAGCAATCCAAAGCGGTAAGGCGCCAAGCACTGTTTTGGCTGGCCCACTCGGATGATGAACAGGCCCTGGCCGCACTGGAGGCATTACTGACCCGCTGAAATTTGGGTCAGCCCGGCAATGCACTGACCGCCATTAGTCAAACGCAAAGAACGCAAGTACTACAAACAAGATCATGTAGACCCAGCGCGCAACAGCGTTTAACTTCAACGCATGCTCCATTCGATCAGCATTTGCCCAGCGACTGCCTATCACTGCCACACCAAGTGCGATAAAAACCATTAAGGTGCAGCCCAGAACAAAAATTTCTGCGTTTGTAAGATATGAAATTTTCGGCAAGCCCAGCCGAATGCTTACGCCCAGTGCAATCAGTGAAAAAATCGACGCGGTGGAAATGGCAATGCGCGACGGCACGATGCTGGGCTGCAGCCAAAAAACCGTCCATGCCATGAAAATAATAAGGGACATCGGCACCAGCATGCTAAGCACGTAGTACGCCGAATCCCGTGTGGCCTCAATGGTGTAGGTAAGGCGGGGTAGTTTGGCACCATCGATTGGCGGCATATAGACGTCAACGATGGGTTCGAGTTGTTTCAGTTTCCAACCTTCTATGCTGAATTTATCCGCTTCACTGATAAAAGCCGAACCGGTGGAAAACTGCATTTCGTCTGTTGAATAAGCGTACGAGATGATTTCGATAGGCAACCGCTGTACATCGAAGGGAAATTCCTGGAACTGCAGATCGACTTTGAGTTCGCCCGTAAGCCGGTTTTGATATTTCATGTTGCCCAAATCGTCGGCTTCCACACCCTCCCGCAACTGGGGTGTCAATCCTCGATCATTGAGGACCAGTACTCTCGGTGTCCAGACATCATCGACCGCCAGAAAACGAACTTTTCCCTCTCTTAGTTCCTCAGGTAACTCGAGCCGGGGATCGTACCAGCGGGCAACAACAAACATGTCAACGTTGAAGCGTTGGTTTACATCGTTAATTTCATCAATATCCATAACGAACAAGCCGATAGTGATAACAGTGGGCTCACCATTGATGGATGGACGTTCTCCCTGCAGCACCGACTCCAGTGATGCCTGGTCTGTAGTTGACGCCTCTACGCTAATCGAGGTCAACAGGGTCACCCAGAAGAACCCGGCAAGAACCATGCACCAACTACTTGGGTTCATTCCTTTTTTTCGTACAAGCGCCATCGAACTTACTCCAGTCGTTATTTCCAGCATTTCAAGTTATCGTGATGGGAAAGATTCTACAGACATCGCGCAGTTTAGAAATGGATCGTTAGCTGCGATCAGGCACTAAGACGGGCCAGCAGCGGTTTGAAATTAGCAGGGGTGGTTTTGTGTAACTGGAGCCTGTTGCAGTTATTAAACTGCATGAAAGCCATGAGTTCTTTGTGCAAGGCAAGAGCAAAAGCGTCGGTTTCCACAAGCCAGGGCTCCAGGGCAAGATGATTAATATGCAGCAATGAATTTTTTCTTTCAGCTTTCAGGTCCACTCGTGCGACCAACCGCCCACCCCACAAAATGGGCAGAGAGAAATAACCGTATTGACGTTTTGCCTCCGGTACATAGCATTCAATCAAATAGTTAAAGTCGAACAAAGCCTGCATGCGCTTACGCTGGATGAGCAGGTTATCAAAGGGTGAGAGAATTTTTAGCTTACTGCGAGCCAGTGGTTTACTGAGCAGTTCCAGCGAAGCGGGTAACGCATAATAGTCATTGCCACCGGCACGGATCTGTAGCAATTCCCTGCTCGAAACCATTTCCTGCAAGGTGGTAGAAACAAGCGGTTTGGTGTTTTTCAGTAAATAGGCCATTTCAGCAGCCTGCCCCAGTCCATTTGCCTGCAGGTAACGGGTAATCAGAAAACGAGCATGTTCCTCCGGGTCGGGCAGGGTAGTGTCGGTGTCTGTTGGCAATACCCGTTCGGTGAGATCATAAACCTTGTGGAAATTAACTCGTCTGGGAACCATGAGTTCGCCCTGCATAAACAGAGTTTCCAGGGCCCGCTTGGCGGGTTTACTCGTCCAGTCGCCAACTTTCTTACCCGTGTGTTCAAAGTCTTTGGCCATCAGGGGGCCTTCGGTGGCAATACGCTTGAGTACCGATTTCATCAGTTGCTCATCACGTTTGTACCAGTGATTTTGATCGCCGTTTGTTATGGCCTGCTTGCGGAATAAGCTGTAGCGATAATCACGCATGGGCAGGTAGGCGGCAGCATGGGACCAGTATTCAAAAACCTGTTTCCCGGCAAGCAACTGATCGAGGTGGGTGGTTTTATAACGAGGGTTGCGGTTCCACAGGGTGTGGTGATGGGCGCGTTGAACGACTGAAATCGTATCGATCTGGACATAAGCAAGATGTTCAATGGCGGACAGTGTGGCTGCAATTGCACGGCCGGCCTGCTTTGCCGGTGGCAGCCTCTGTGACAGCAGTACCAGTTTTCTGGCATGTTTAACGGAAATGGATTCCTTCATTGAAGTCGGGCGTTCATTGCCGTTCCTTTGGGTCTTTTGCCGCTGCTCAAGACTGTACCACGCTATAATCAGCGGCAGATATGAAACTACCTCGCATTCGTACGATTCTTCTTGCTCCGCTCGCCCTGTTTGCGCTTTTTTACCTGGCGGGGGTCATCATTGTTGCGACCAACAGTCGTTCGGTTGAAGTCCTAAAGGCACAACCGGCAAGTCACAATGTCATTGCACTATTTGGCGCAAGCGGAACAGCAGGCGACGGCATTCTCAAGGCTGCTCTGGCCGATCCCGATATCCGGAAGATTCATGTCATTACCCGCCGGGTAACTCCACGTATCGAAGAAGGTGTTAATTCGGGCAAAGTGCAAATAACCCTGCACAAGGATTACCTGGATTACGCAGACATCCATGGACAAATCTCAGAAGTTGATACCGTTTACTGGGCGATAGGCATCAGCTCTGTCGGTGTCGATGAAGAAACCTATGGCAGGATTCATGTCGATTTTCCAATGCAGTTCGTTCAGGAATGGACTGCGGTTAATCACCAGCCTGACCTGTCGTTTCATTTCATCAGTTCCAGCGATATTTCAGAGGACTCAAGTGCGATGTGGGTGCGTGAGAAAATACGCGCTGAAAAGTCTTTGTTTGGATTTGCTGACGGATCTAAGCTTCGCGTCATTGCCTACCGGCCGGACTATATCGGGCCGACAGAAGAAGAAGCACACCTGGGACAGAATCTGCTTTACTGGTTTTTCCGGCCCGTTGGCGCAGCAGTGAGGGCAACGGAAATCGGTCGCGCCATGCTCGAAGTGACGGCACGCGGACCGAGTTTCGAAAACGGAACCAAAATAAGTACATCCGGCATCGTACGGTTCAGTGACGCTTATGACCGACGGCAAGCGGCCGCTACTTCAGGGAATTAGGCCACTCAGGGTAAGAGGTTCATCGCGGCCAACATAGCCTGGAAACGCGGATTCTCACGTAACACGTCGTAAATGACCAATCGGTTCATGTGCACTCCATAGGGATCGCCCACTTCAAAACCACGTTCCAGGCTGTCCAGGGTCCGTTCTTCCTCGCCCAGAATCATTAAATACAGCGATTTATACATAGCCCCGTCTGGTAGCTCCTCCCAGTTCTCCATCATCTCTACGGCACGTGGTTTGAGCTCGGGATTTTCCAACGCATCAGCCACGGCAATGGATGGGGCTGGATCAAGATTTTCTGTAATTCCTAATTGCCTGGCAAAACGCCTGGCCTCGTCATAGTTGCCGGTCCTTAAGTTGAGGATTTCCAGGTTAGCCTGGATATTACCCCGGTCCGGCGCCATTGGTAGAGCGATGGCGTATTGATCAAAGGCCTCTGGGAAGCGGTCGGCGCCGAGTAAAATCCAACCCTTGACGTGTGCGATAACCACCGACAGTGGATCAAGCTTTGCAGCGATATCCAGTTGCTCAAGTGCTTCATCTGTCCGGCGCAGCACAGCCAGCAGTTCGCCATACCACTGGCGGGCGGTGGCATACCCGGGCTCCAACTCGATGGCGCGTTGAAAATCGGCCATCGCGCCCTGGTAGTCGTATTCAAACATAAACCGGATGTAGGCGCGGGCCGTCAGGGCCCGGGCGGAATCGGGATTGATAGCCAGGGCTCTATCGGCCGCTTCGATACCTTTGGGTACGAATTCTTCAATGGAACCTACCCTGTACTCGGGTATCAGTGCATAAGCATCGGCCAGCGCTGCCCAGGCCTGGTCATACTCCGGATCGATCTCGACCGCCTCGATCAGGGACGTCGTCGCAGACAATAAAAGGGGGCCGCTACGCTGATTCCACAGGTGCCGCCCCAGCAGGTACTTGTTATAGGCCTCGACATTGGTGGTTGAATGATTCGACAGGGATTGCTTCTCATCAACACTCAAAGTGACTTTCAGTGCGCCTACGATTGCCTGGGCGATCTCGTCCTGGACGGTGAAAATATCGTCGAGTTCGCGGGTATAGGTTTCCGACCAGAGGTGGGTGTCGGAGTTTACGTCGATCAGCTGCGCCGTCACCCGGATGCGGTTGCCGGATTTGCGCACGCTGCCTTCCAGTACATGGTCGACTTTCAGTTCCCGCCCGATTTCCGTCACCTTCTTGTCGCTGTCTTTGAAGGTGAAGGAAGATGTGCGCGAAGGAACCCTCAGGCCCTCCACACGCGCCAGCACATTCAGGAGTTCTTCAGAGATGCCGTCAGAAAAGTATTCCTGCTCCTCATCGGCTGACATGTTCACAAACGGTAATACAGCGACCGAACGGTCGTTGGAAAAGGCGGGCTCCTCCGCCGGCGCCCCGGCTTTGGCTGCCCTAATCTCCTCGACTTCCGCAATGGACGGCGAAGGGCTTGTCACGGTTTCCTGTCGCTGCGGGTCAATGAACTTGTCTACCAGCAGAAGCACTACCGCCAGGGTCAGAAAAGCAATGATTGCCCGGTCCAGCTTACGGCCGGTGTTCGGTGTAACGGACTGGCTGCGGTCTATTTCGGATTCACGCTTGATGCCTTCGGGCGTCATTTCGAACACCCAGGCAAAAATCAGGAAAACCGGGAACGCGACCAGGGCCGCCATCACGAATACCTGCAGGATCCAGTCCGGCGCGGCGATCACTTCCAGTGAAAAATCGACAATCTGCAGCAACACCCACGCGGCCAGCACGTAGGCAATACCCACGCGAAACACGTTACGACGCCTCAACTCTCTGAAAAAACTCACTTTAGCCATACTTCCCAAAATCGACCGGCCTATTCTGCCACAAGCGCCATCTGTGGGTTCAGCGCATCTGATCGAATGAGTAACGACAAAGGGCATTGACTGTTTTACGATTTGGCTTATCAAGGCCGTATGAATAAAAATTGTTGCCCATGACCTCCCTGGTCGCTTCCAATTCCTGTCCATACCAGGGCAGCGCATCAAAAGCCCAACCCATCTCGGTCATTTGATGATAAGTCAAAGGACATCCGGCATCGTTCGGTTCAGTGACGCTTATGGCCGGCGGCAGCTTGAATTTTGATTGAAGCGCACTATCTCTTGCCCATCATGTTCAGTGTAAAATTGGCTTAATTCATTTTGGAATGTGCTCCGGAGGCATATAGATAATGCGATATTTGATCCTGATAATCGTTGGTCTGCTGTTGACACCAATGGCCTGGGCCGTCGAAGCCCTGTCAACAGAAGAACTGATTTCGCACTGCGACAAGTACCATGACCAGGAAGCTGAAACGGACCGGGTCTTTTGTGTGCGCTACATCCAGGGTTTTATCGATGGCGCCGTGGCTACCGATAAGCGCGTGGCGCAGAATGTTGTCAAGGAATACGAAGAGGAAGAAACCTTCACTCAACGCGCCATCCGCACCCGGATTGGCAGCCGCCTCAATCGCTACGGCTCCTCCGTCTACGCGGAGTTTTGCCTTGGTGACCCGATACCGCTGAAAGAAGTCGTCGAGCACGTCGTAGACAGTCTGGCAGATGAAAACCTGGTCGCAAACAACCCGCTTGCACGGGACGTGGTGTATCGGATGCTGCGTGCAGACTATCCCTGCAAGCAGGACGACTGAACCGGCATGAGCTCCACATCGAACACCCCGGTCCAAGCCCAATCGACCCGGGCCTACCTGGCGCGGGTAGTTCTGCTGGCCATCGTGTTGGCTGCAGCATGGCTGCTGTGGTCGGGCTTTTTCAAGCCGCTGATGCTGATGCTCGGGGCGTTCTCCTGCGTGATCGTGCTGATCACCGCACATCGCATGCACCTGTTCGACACCGACGTTTTTGCGCCGCGTTTCACTTTAAGGCTGCTGCGTTTCTGGTTGTGGCTCGGGCGTGAGATCGTCCGCTCCAGCCTGGAAGTGACGCGTATCGTACTGAACCCGAAACTGCCGATCAGGCCGACGGTTGTCGAATTCGACTCACAATGCGAGCATCCGGTCGACCGCGTCATTTTAGGCAACTCCATTACCCTGACGCCCGGCACGCTGACACTCAGTCTCGACGAACAACGCTTCACCGTGCACGCATTGACCGAAGAGGGCGCCCGCGATATCGAGAGCGGCGAAATGGACCGTCGCGTCAGCGAATTGCGGAGCCGCTGATATGTACTACGTCGTCACCTTCGCCACACTGATCACCATGGCCCTGGCGCTGATGCGTGCGTTGATCGGGCCTACGGTCTACGACCGCGTTCTGACCGTGAACATGTTCGGCACCAAGACCGTGCTGCTGCTTTCAGTCATTGCTTTTTTGGCCGGACGCCCGGATTTCCTCGACCTGGCGCTGGCTTATGCGCTGATCAACTTCATCGGGGTGCTGGCCGTCCTGGAATTTTTCAAATCGCGCGCCGCGCGCCGCGAACAGGAACAGCGCAACGAAGACGAAGACCGTCCAGGAGAAAATTCCTGATGGATGCAGGGCTGATCAATATGGTGCTGGACACCATTAGCTGGATTCTCCTCACAGCCGGCGCTTTCTTCGTGCTGGTGGGCGGTATCGGCGCTCTGCGTATGCCGAATCTCTATACCCGCATGCACGCTGCAAGTGTCACCGACACCATGGGCGCTGTCCTGGTGCTCAGCGGCATAATGGTCCAGGCCGGCTTGACGCTTGCGACCATTAAACTGGCTGCCATTTTATTGTTCCTGCTGATCACCAGCCCGACTTCGTCCTATGCGCTGGCGCATGCCGCTCTGCTGGCGGGAATCAAGCCGGATGCCGGCTCTGCGGCTGACAGTGAGGATCACGCATGATCGTGATCTTCGGCATATTCCTGCTGACACTGCTGGTGATCACAGCTATAGCCATAGTCCGCACCCGCAATCTTTTTGTTGCGGTGATGCTGCTGGGTATCTACAGCCTGCTGATCGCGCTCAATTTCTTTATCATCGACGCAGCGGACGTCGCTCTCACCGAAGCCGCGGTCGGCGCGGGAATATCCACCGTGTTATTTCTCGGTGCGCTTGCGCTGACTTCCGAGCATGAGAGAGTGGCGACCAAACACAGGGCTCTATCGGTGGCCATCGTAGTCTGCGCGACACTGGTAGTGCTCTATGCAACCTTCGATAAACCGACCTTTGGCGATCCCAATGCACCGGTCCACCAGCATGTCGCTCCCTGGTACCTGGAGAACGAACCGAAACTTATCGACATTCCCAACGTGGTGACGGCGGTGCTGGGAAGTTTCCGCGGTTACGACACTCTCGGCGAGGTATTTGTCGTGTTCACCGCCGGAATTGGCGTGCTGTTCCTGCTGTCGGCCAGGCCCGGTACCGGATCAACCCGACGTCGGGACAAACTGGCCGATTCCGAGATCGGCCTGCAGGAAAACCTGATCCCGCGTGTTGTTGGGCGAATCCTGGTCCCGTTCATTCTGTTGTTCGGTTTGTATGTTCAATTTCACGGCGAGTACGGTCCGGGCGGCGGCTTCCAGGCTGGCGCGCTGATCGCGGCGGCGTTCATTCTGTATGCACTGATCGAGGGTGAAAAGCGAACCCTGGAGGTACTACCTAAAAACGCCCTGATTGCACTAGCTTCGGCAGGTGCACTGCTTTATGGTGCTGTTGGCCTGGCCGGCATCCTGCTGGGATCCGAGTTTTTAAACTACTCGGTATTGGCGGCCAACCCGGTCACGGGGCAGCAGGTGGGCATCATCCTGATTGAGGCCGGTGTGGGCATGACGGTCACGGGCGTCCTGCTTCTGATTTTTCACGCCTTCGCGGCGAGGGACCAGGTCTGATGCAGGTTCTCGGCATTTTCTATTACTGGGTTTTTGCCGTTTTGCTGATGATCGGTTTCTACGCTGTGGTCGCCAAGATCAACCTGGTAAAAAAGCTGATCGGCCTGTCGATCTTTCAGTCAGCCGTGTTTCTGCTGTACATCACGATGGGCAAAGTCACTGGCGGCACGGCCCCCATTTACCAGGATGAGGTCGTCGGCCAGCTGTTCTCAAATCCACTACCGCAGGTGCTGATCCTGACGGCGATCGTCGTCGGTATTTCCACCACCGCACTGGGTCTCGGGATCGTTATCCGCATCAAGGAAGAGTACGGCAGCATCGAGGAACAGGACATTCAGGAGATCGACCGGCGGTGATTTCTCTGGAACCCCATCTTCCGGCACTCCAGGTAGTGGTGCCGATGCTGGTCGCACCCATAGTCGTGATGTTGCGCCCGCGCGGACTGGCCTGGGCGGCCACCACGGTCGCCAGCCTGATGGCGCTGGCGATTGCCATCGCACTGACACATGGCGTCTTGTCGGGCGAGTTCTACGGCTATGCGATGGGAGGTTGGGAAGCGCCATACGGCATTGAACTTCGCGTCGATGCATTCAGTGCACTCATCCTGTTGGTCGTTACCGGAGCCTCCAGCCTTGCACTGCTGGCCGGCAAGGCCAGCATTGACCAGGCCATAGAAACAGATCGCCAGCCCTTGTTTTATTCTGCCTGGCTACTGGTTCTCAGCGGTCTGGCCGGGATACTAGTGGCGGCCGACGCCTTCAATATTTTCGTTTTCATGGAGATCTCATCCCTGGCCAGCTACGTGGTGATCGCCGGCGGAACCGACCGACGGGCGCTGCCGGCTGTCTTCAAGTACCTGATCATGGGCACCATCGGTGCGACTTTTTACCTGATTGGCATCGGATTGATTTACATGATGACCGGCACTCTGAACCTGGCCGACATGGAAATGCGTATTCATGAAGTGGCGGATCAGCGGCCGATCCTGGTAGCGGCCGGCTTTATAACCGTGGGCCTGGCGCTCAAGGCCGCGGTATTTCCGCTGCATGTATGGCTGCCCAATGCCTATACCTATGCGCCGCACGCAGTCACCGTGTTCCTTGCTGCCTGTGCCACCAAGGTTTCCCTGTACGTGTTACTGCGTTTCGATTTCGTGGTGTTCCAGCAGAACCTGCTGGGCCATGAATTCCAGTTCGCGGCTTTCCTGATGCCACTAGCGGTATTGGCTATCCTGGCCGGATCAGCCGTTGCGCTGTTCGAATCGAATATCAAGCGCCTGCTCGCCTACTCCTCCATTGCCCAGATCGGCTATATCCTGCTGGGTGCAAGCCTGGTCAGCCTGACCGGCTTGTCGGCGAGCCTGTTGTACATGTTCAACCATGCACTGGCAAAGGGAACGTTGTTCCTGGCCGTGATGGCCCTGGCGATGCGTTATTCCAAACTTCATTTGAAGCACCTGGCCGGTGCGGCGCGGCATATGCCGTGGACCATGGCAGCCCTGGTTATTGGCGGTCTCAGCCTGATCGGGGTGCCCGGTACTGCGGGGTTCATCAGCAAGTGGTACCTGGTAGCAGCAGCACTGGAGGCCGGTCCCCTGGGTTTCTTCCTGATAGCGGTCATCGTGATTGGCTCACTGATGGCGGTGGTTTATATCTGGCGCATCATCGAGTCCGCCTGGTTCGGACAGGAGGTGGAAACGGATGCCGTGATTCGTGAAGCTCCCGTAACCATGCTCGCGGTCATCTGGCTGGCGGCGCTGGCCAACATCTATTTCGGATTGTTCACCAAGCTGCCGCTTGAACTGGCAACAGGGGCAGCCCAATCGCTCCTGGGACAACTGCCATGAATCCGGAGTCCCTGATACTCGCGGCTCTGATCGTACCGCTGGCCGGTGCACTGCTGATCGGACTGGCCGGAAGAATCAGTCCCAACCTGCGCGAGTTGGTCACTCTGACCACGGCCGGCCTGCTGATTTTCTGTGTCTGGAGCCTGCTGCCGACCCTTTACCAGGGCGGGCGGCCAGGCGTACATTTGGTCGAAGTGTTACCCGGCATTGACATCGCTTTCCGCGTCGAACCACTGGGCATGATGTTCGCGGCCCTGGCTTCCGGCCTGTGGCTGGTCAATTCGATTTACTCGATCGGATACATGCGCGGCAACAATGAGAAGAAGCAGACCCGTTTTTACGTGATGTTTGCGGTCTCGCTGGCCGCCACCATTGGGATAGCCTTTTCCGCCAACCTGTTCACACTATTCCTGTTCTACGAGGCATTAACGCTGTCTACTTACCCGCTGGTGTCGCACAAGGGCGACGCAGCCACGGTGAAGTCCGCACGGGTTTACCTGGGCATCCTTATCTCAGCCTCTATCGGCTTGCTGTTACCCGCGATTATCTGGACATACTCCGTGGCGGGTACCGGCGATTTCACGGTTGGCGGTATCCTGCGAGGCCACGTTGAAGGACCTGCGGTCGGGTTGCTGCTGGGCCTGTTCGTATTTGGCGCCGCGAAGGCAGCGGTGATGCCGGTACACCGCTGGCTGCCGGCAGCAATGGTCGCGCCAACACCGGTCAGCGCCCTGCTGCACGCCGTCGCCGTGGTCAAGGCCGGCGTGTTCACCATCACCAAGGTGATCGTCTACATATTCGGCATCGATTTCCTTTTCTCTGAACCCAGCAGCGGCTGGTTGTTCTACGCGGCGGCATTTACCATCGTGGCCGCCAGCCTGGTTGCTTTGCGCCAGCAAAACCTGAAACGCCTGTTGGCCTATTCAACCATAGCCCAGCTGTCCTACGTGGTGATGGCTGCCGCTATTTTGAAGCCGTTGGCCGAAGTAGGCGCCGCCATGCACATGCTGGCCCACGCTTTTGGCAAAATTACGCTGTTCTTCGCTGCCGGCGCCATCTACACAGCCTCTAGAAAAACCGAGCTGAGCCAGTTGCGCGGCATCGGGCGGCGCATGCCAATCACGATGACTGCTTTTACCATTGGCGCGCTGAGCATGATTGGCGTTCCGCCAACGGCGGGTTTCGTGTCCAAGTGGTACATCCTGGCCGGGGCCTTCCAGGCGGAAAACTACGTCGCGCTGGCCACGATAATTGCCAGCACAGCGCTGAATGCGGCCTATTTTCTCCCCATTGTTTACATGGCATGGTTCGAGAAAGATGAAACACCGCCCGGCAAGGAGCACGGCGAGGCGCCCTTCGCGGCCGTGCTCGCATTGACCATAACAGCGATGCTGACGATCGCATTTTTTATGTACAGTGCCCCGGCCTATGAACTGGAATCGCAACTGGTAAGAGGGCTGCCATGAAATCCACCAACGACGACGCCTGGCTGGCCCGGCCATCCACCATTCGCTTGTTGTGGCGGGTGTTCTTTATCGTGCTGGCGGCTTCCGTCGCGGTGCAACTGCTGTTCAAGGTCAAAGGGTATTTTGGTGTCGACGGCTGGCTGGGTTTTGGGGCCGTGTACGGATTCCTGTGTTGCCTGGCGATGGTGCTCTTCGCCAAGGTGCTCGGTTGGCTTTTGAAGCGCAAAGAGGACTATTACCAGGAGCGGGACCTTGATTGATTTCCTGCCGCCCGCGTTAATTCTGCTTCTTGGCGCGCTGCTGATCGGCCCAACCCGCGGTGCGTTGCGAACGGCCGTGGTTTTGATCACGCCCTTGCTGACGCTGGCGGCGGTCTGGCAGGTACCGGACGGCATTTCTCTGACGCTCCCGTTCCTGCAGTACACCATCGAGCCTATCGAGGGCAGCCCTTTGCGCCGCCTGTTTGCAACCATCTTTGCGCTGATGGCTTTTGGCGGCGGGTTATATGCTTACCGCCAGGCGAAATGGTTCGAACTGGCCGCCGCTTATGCGTATGCAGCCGGCGCAATCGGCGTTTGTTTCGCCGGCGACCTGATCAGCCTTTTCCTGTTCTGGGAACTGATGGCCCTGTTTTCGACCGTGGTTGTCTGGTGTGGCGGCACGCCGGGTGCGCGCGCCGCGGGCATTCGCTATGCCATTATGCATCTGCTCGGCGGTGTCATACTGAAAGTGGGCATCGAAGGTGTGATGGTGCATACCGGTTCGATCGACGTGCGCCCGATGCTGGCGAATTCTTTTGATCACTGGATGATCCTGGTCGGTATCTTGATCAACGCGGCCGCCCCACCTGTCTCCGCCTGGCTGTCCGACGCCTACCCAAGATCCAGCCCAACGGGTTCTGTCTTTCTGTCGGCGTTTACGACAAAAACTGCCGTGCTGACGCTGATCCTGCTGTTTCCAGGTGAACCGGCATTGATCGGCATCGGCCTGTTCATGGTGATGTACGGAATCATCTATGCCCTGCTGGAAAACGACATTCGACGTATTCTGGCTTTCTCAATCGTGAACCAGGTGGGCTTCATGGTGTGCGCCATCGGCATTGGCACCGAGATGGCGATCAATGGTGCGGCGGCACATGCTTTTGCACACATTATTTACAAGGCCTTGCTGTTCATGAGCGCCGGCGTTGTGATTTACCGAACCGGTAAAAACCGCTGCAGCGATGTAGGTGGCCTTTTTCGGACGATGCCGCTTACCGCCGTCTGCGGCATCATCGGGGCGCTGGCCATCTCCGGCTTTCCGCTGACTTCAGGCTTCACTACCAAGACCATGATTTCACAGGCCGCGGCAAATCAGGGCCTGGTCTGGGTATATTTCATGCTCGCAGCGGCCTCAGCAGGTGTATTTCTGCACGCCGGTATCAAGTTCCCGTGGTTCGTGTTTTTCCAGCGCGATTCAGGCCTGCGGCCCAAAGATGCGCCGTGGAACATGGCTGTGGCCATGGTGTTCTTCTCCGTGCTTTGCATCCTGTTCGGTGTTGCACCACAGTTGCTCTACGCGTATTTGCCTTATCCTGTCGAGTACGTGCCTTACACGGCCAGCAAGGTCATCTTCTACCTTCAGTTGCTCCTGTTCAGCGGCCTCGCCTTCTTCCTGTTGTTGCCGTTAATGAAGCGTACCGAGACCATCAGTCTGGACGCCGACTGGCTGTGGCGGGTGGCGCTACCTCGCTCGGCACTCTGGTTGCATGGCTTGCTGTCCGGCCTGGGGCACGCGCTGGGTGACCGGCTCGGCCGGCTTGGAATGTACCTGGGCCAGCGAGGGCGGCGATATTTTGGCTCTGAAGCGAAAGACGGCCGACAGATTCATGGTGTATTCGCCAGGGCCTGGCCTATTGGCACGACCGCGCTGTGGATTGCCGTGCTGTTGACGGCCTACGTGTTTTTCTATTACCTGGCTTGAAATGGAGCATTCCACAGGTAGAACATCTGTTCGAATGAATTCAGACGGCTTCGACCAAATCCAACCCTTCGGGTGCAAATAATTCTTCAACGGCTAACTGGCGGCGACTCATTCCCTGCTCGAATGAGTAGCGGCAAAGGGCATCGATCGTTTTACGATTTGGCTTATCAAGGCCGTATGAATAAAAATTGTTGCCCATGACCTCCCTGGTCGCTTCCAATTCCTGTCCATACCAGGGCAGCGCATCAAAAGCCCAACCCATCTCGGTCATTTGATGATAAGTCAGCTGTTTGGCCTGTGAATATGCATCGAACGTTGCTTGAGCCAGCCAGGGGTTTTCCTCAAGCAGCGATTTCCGGATCGCCACCGCATGCATGATTGGGAAAATGCCGGTTTTTTTGAAGTAGGCTTGTTCTGTTGCGCGTGAATCCGGGAATAACCTCCCGACTATTGGGTTCCCCTCCACAAACGCCCGTGGTTGCAAGGCATGGAACAGGGCATCGACCTCGCCGGACTCCAGCAAGTCAGATTCGTCTTTGTCGGGGCTGCCCATTCTGACACTTAAACTATCGGGCATCACGTTTTCGTACTTTGAAACCGAGCCGGACAGGTTTTTCCCTGAATCCTTCCCGGACAGGACCCATTCAATATCATTTGGTGAGACCCCGTATTCATCTTGCAAAGTTCCACGAATCCAGGTCAAAGATGTCGAAGAATATCCCGGCATTGCAATGGTTTTACCCTTTAAATCTTCAGGCTGATTAATCCCCCTGTCAGTACGAATGAATATGCTTTTGTGCCGAAACACCCTTAATGGAAATATGGGTAATAGCGTGTAATCGCGAAAGTCATCATTGGCATAAGCAAGAATAAAAGGGTGCAGGCCAATTTCACTGATGTCGTATGTTTGTGGGCCCTGGAATACCCCGGTATTCATCCCACCAATTTTGCCGGGAGTAAATTGCACCTCGCCGCCCGCGATTTTTACTTTACCCGTGGCCAGGGGCGCAATGCGGGGATAGTTGTATCCCGTCAGCTTTAGCTGCATCGCGCCGCCAGTGGATTCGCCAGTACTGGATGCCAACAAATGTGCGCTTGATAAAAAAGCGCTGGCTCCAGAAACTGCTACTGCACTGGATTTAAGGAAGTTTCTACGGGAAAAAAAATTCTTCTTCATATTTGTTTCACTGTGTCGTCGTTCTAATTACCACGGGCGGTGTGGCCAATTCAACGAAGCGTGGGTCATCACGCATGAAATCCCAATCAGGGTCGTAGTACAGGTCCCAGACAGTAATCCTGAAAGCGGCAGGTGTTTTCAGCGAGATTTCCAAATCTTCAATGGCGCCATCCTGGTCACCGGCCAGGCCTCTGACCATGGCCCGCAGGTACAACATCCTGCCCCATAACAGGTGATCGCCTTTTATAAGGGGATCGTTAACCAGCCCTTCCGACAGTTCAAGCGCTTCTTCGAACCGCCCAAGGCGGGCCATCGAAATCGCGATTTGCATGCCCCCATAGGAGCGCCTCTGCAGAGCGGTTTCCCTGACTTCACCAAGCTGAGCGATGACCCGCTCGAAATGGAATTGAGCCTGCTGTATATCACCTTTAAGGCGATAAGCATTGGCTAACTCGAAATTGCGATTCGTCAGCGAGATGAGGGGAACCGAAGTGTCAGCCCAAAGTGGGCCATTCAGCACGACGATGGCGGCGTCCGCGTCCCGCTGCAGCATATGGATGCGTGCGCTGTGAATAAAATAGCTGCTCGAGTCGGTAAGACTCATTTTTTCCAGGGCCTGCTCGATCGGCTCCAGCTTACCGGTGAGGTTATACAATGCCTCGGCCCGGCTAAGTTGGATATCGAGATCACGGGGGTCGGCATCCTCCAGCGAAACCGTGTTGTCCACGACTCCCTGCCAGTCTCCAAATGTGGTCATGGTCTCGAGCATGAGACCGTGATAAAACCGGTTGGCCGGGTCGAGCTCCAGCGCTCTCTGGAAACTGGCAACAGACTCTTGCCAACGGCCGAGGCGCCGCAGGCTCAGGCCCATGTCTCCGTGCAGGTCAACGTTACCGGGCGCGTTCTCGAGCGCCTGCTGTTGCAGTCGGAGGGACTTGGAATAGTTGTTTTCAACCCGGTAGTGATAATTGGCTGCAGCCCTCAAGGCCGTGGCTGAACGGGGGTTCAACTGGAGTGCGCGGTCGATGGCGCCGCGATATTTTGTAAGGAAGGCATCAGAGGTATCAATGCCCCTCCAGTAGGTCTGACCGTAGATAATGGCCAGTTGTGCATAAGCCTCGGCAAATTCGGGATCGAGCTCAATGGCTTTCTCCAGCCAGGGCAGCGCTGCGGTTTCGTGCGACCTGCTGTAATTGGCTCCGTAAAAAAGCTCACGTGATTTCAAATAGGCTTCGTATGCAGCCAGGTTTTGGGTCGGCACTGTAGACAACTGCCGCTCTTCCTCGGGTGTTAACTCGATCGCGATGGCCTGGACAATTTTGTGGGCGATCTCCGACTGGATTTCGAAAATGTTTTCCGCCGTCAGTTCACGGTCGAATGTTTCTGCCCAAAGGTGTTTGTCGGTGGCCACTTCGATCAGCTGGGCATTGATGCGTACGCGATTACCGACTTTCTGGATACCCCCTTCCAGGATGGTGCCCACGTTCAGTTCGGCGCCAATCTCCTTCAGATTTTTTCGCGTGTCGCGGTATTCCATCACCGAAGTGCGGGAAATGACCGTCAGGTCATGGATCTTGGCCAGCTGGGTGAGCAAATCGTCGTGGATGCCGTCGGTAAAAAACAGGTCATCAGTCTGGTTTGAACGGTTAGCAAAGGGCAGGACGGCGATGGATTTTTCATTCGGCGCCACTGTGCTGGCCGGAGCCGGCGTGGCCTGTTGAGTAGCAGTAGCAGTCGCGGATGCGGGAGACGCCCTGTCCGGCAGGTAGCGCTCCACCACAACGAAGGCCACCGCTGCAATCAGCATCAGAATGGTCACTACATTAAGCTTTTTGCCTGTGTGACCGGTGATGGACCGGTTGCGGTCTATCTCAGATTCGCGTTTGACGCCTTCGGGAGTCATCTCGAAGGCCCAGGCAAAAATGACGGCCGGGAAAAAGCCCAGGGCCAGCACCACCACAACCGAACGCAACACGACATCCGGTGCTCCGATCACGTCCAGCGCGAGGTCGGCAACCTGTGCCAGCAGCCAGGAGCCCACGATGTAGGCAATGCCCACACGAAAGACATTTCGACGCTTCAGTTCAGTAAAAAATCCCATTAACTATAGTGGTGTCCCGCCTGGATGTTGGCGTCATTGTAGCTTTGAATCACAATGGGCGCATAATAATCCACTACACTAATCTTCCAGTAATTGTTCCCTGGTATCCAAGCCATGCGAGGTCTGCTCATTTCGGCCATTATCCTGTGTCTGCCGGCTCTGTTGCTGGCCCAGGAAAGTCCGGCTGAAACGGTTGCGATTAAACAGCTGGCGCAGGCGCCGGTCATTGATGGTGTGATCAATGAACAGGAATGGAAGGGAGCCGCGGTCATCGACCAGCCCTTTTTGCAGTTCCAGCCCGACCTGGGCGATGCATCTGAATTCCGGACCGTGGTTTATATCGCCCAAACCGAATCTGCGCTGTACATTGCTTTCGAATTATTTGACCCTGATATGGATCGGCTCTCTGACGCCCGGACCCAGCGTGACGGCGACCTGGAACTGGATGACTCGATCAGTGTAATGCTCGACTCCTTCCTGGATCGGCGCACTGCCTATATGTTTCAGACCAATGCGCTGGGAACACAGCAGGATCAGCGCATTGCGGACAACGGCCGTACCGTCGATAAGCGCTGGGATGAGAGCTGGCGTTCGGAGGCCACTCGCCTTGACGATCGCTGGATCGTGGAAATGGAAATTCCTTTTTCCATTCTCAAGTTTGCACAAGCAGAATCGGCAGTCTGGGGGCTGAATTTCCAACGCACGGTTCCGCGTCGGCTTGAATACGCGCAATGGGCGCCGCCTTCGGAAGCCAGGTACCGGGTTTCCGGGTTCGGCACGCTGAGTGGTATCCAGCCACCCGGGACGGAAAAGGCATGGACCTTCATACCTTATGTTCTTGCCAGTTACGAAAAGGACGCAAGTGGTGATATCGAGGCGGGAGGGGACATTCGTTGGCGTCCCTCCAGCAGCCTGGGTGTTGACCTGACCTTCAATCCGGATTTTGCGCTGGTCGAGGCTGACGTGGAGACCATCAATCTAACCCGGTTTGAACTGAGGATTCCGGAAAAGCGCCCCTTTTTCCTCGAAGGAAACGAGATGTATAGCCAGCGCATCGAGCAGTTCTACAGCCGCCGGATCGGTGACATCAGCTGGGGTGCAAAAAGCAATGGAAAACTGGGTGGCACTGATTTCTCCGCCATCGCCACTTCCGCAGATATCGATAGCGAAGACCTTACACATACCGATCGGGCTGACTATGCAGTGCTGCGCCTGCAGCATGGGTTCGGGAAGGGCTCCAATGTCGGGATATTGGCCGCCAACCGCCACTACCTTAACGACAACAGTGGCTCGGCAGGTATCGACACGACCTGGTTCTTCACCGACACAGTGGGCCTGACTGCCCAGTTGCTGAAAGTGCATGGCGCCAGTGACGGCCTGGCATGGTTTGTACGACCTGCCTGGGACACTGCCCGCAGCCATTTCCACGTCCGTTACGCGAACCTTGATGAGGACATCAAGGATGATTTCAACAGCGTGGGGTTTCTGCGTGATGACGACCGCAAGGAATGGGATACCAACGCCAACCATAAATTCTGGTTCGAGGAAGGCGTGCTCGAGCAGATCCACCCTTCAGTCAATTACAATCGCTACACCAGCCAGGACGGCGTGCTCAGAAGCTGGAGACTTGATGCCGAAGTCGAGTTCACATTCCGCAGCGGTTGGGAAATCGAGCTCTATCACCTGGAGGAATTCAAGCTATTCGAAAAAGAGTATCGCAATGACCGCACCCGCGTCGAAGTGGAATGGGACAGCCGTGAGGGTCGCAGCATATCGGTGTTTGCTGCGACCGGCTTTAACTACGACAGCGACCTGAAGCTCTATGGCGCCGCTGTGAACTGGCTTTTCGGGGATAAGTGGCGCTTCGAATACGAATTCACCAAGCTGGACCTGGATCCGAATCCAGACCAGGGATCAACCACGATCCACGTGTTTGAGACGATATACGCGTTCAATCCCAACATGTATGCCAAGTTGTTCTTCCAGTCCAATTCGGCCATTTCCAAGCAGAACGTGCAGGCGCTATGGGTGTGGCGGTTCAAGCCGCCGTTCGGTTCGCTACAACTGGCCTACCAGACGGGCACTTCAGAACAGGGCCAGGTTTCAGAGCAGGGTGACACTTTCTTTACCAAGCTTTCGTGGGTATTCTGAATCTGGATGGAAGCGACATGAAAATAATCCTGTACGCCATACCCGGTTTTATTTT
>CAYUBS010000039.1:0-22373 GCA_964443145.1 uncultured Wenzhouxiangellaceae bacterium
TGCAGCAACGCCTGCCGCTGCCTCGGCCTGCACAGCAGGTCACCCTTCATACAGTTCTTGCGCACCTGCGCGATATGGCGGGTCATGGCTTTCCAGCGGCCGATCTGTCTTGCGTCGTCTTCGCAACGCCTGCCCCTATAATAACGGCAGTACCACTGAAACCAGCCGCGTGGATCGTCTGGCCAGATCCAGCCTTTTTCGCGCCAGTAAGATAGGGGCTTAGAAGCGCGCATTTCGAAGAAATTAAGATTTATATCGTGAAATTCGGCATTAAGTTTCGCATTTTCGAACCACTCTGATGGGAACTCATCCTGGCAGTCGGTCATGTATTTTCCGCCGAAAACCCCCATTGACAGCATCTGTGCCGGAGTGAGTTCGGGCTTGAAATCCGGGTGGAAGTTCTCGCCCTCCGGCTCGGACAGGCGGTAGCTGTAACCGGTTTGCATCCGGTCGTTAACGGTGACGAATTTTCCAGGCATTTATAGATTCTTCAGACGGCTTTCGGGTTTGGCAAACAGGATCTGCACGTCCGATATCGCACGTTCCCGGAACGCGCCTTCGCAGTAGCATAGGTAATACTCCCACATGCGGATAAAGGTGTCTGAAAATCCCTGCTCACGGACGGCATCAATTCGCGCAAAAAAGTTTTCCCGCCAACGCTGCAGCGTAGTGGCGTAGTGCAGGCCGATATCATCCAGGCCGAGCAAACGCATGTCTGTGTTGCGCGCCACGGAGTCGGTCATCACGGCCGAAGAGGGCAGGCCGCTGCCAGGGAAAATGTACCGCTGGATGAAATCAATCGATTTGCGGTACTCGTCATAGCGCTGGTCTGCAATGGTGATCGCCTGGATCAACATGGCGCCCTCCGGTTTCAGCAGATCACTGCACTTGGCGAAATACGTGTCAAACAGGCTGTGGTCAATCGCTTCGATCATTTCAATCGATACCAGCTTGTCGAATTGCCCTTCGAGGTGGCGGAAGTCTTCAAACAACAACGTGATGCGATCCTCCAGACCGGCCTCTTGCACGCGTTCTTTAGCTTTTTCGTATTGCTCGGCGGAGATCGTCGTGGTGGTTACCCGACAGCCATAGTTCTGTGCGGCATACAGCGCTAATCCACCCCAGCCGGTGCCGATTTCGACCAGGTGATCCTCTGCCGTTAACTGTAGGCGTTCGCAAATGTGCTTCATTCGCGTTAGCTGTGCATCAAACAAGCCCTGGTCTTCATGCTCGAAGATCGCCGACGAATACATCATGGTCTGGTCGAGCCACAGGGCGAAAAAGTCATTACCGAGATCGTAATGCGCAGAAATATTGCGCCGTGCACCTTCGTGCGTGTTGCGGTTGACCCAGTGAAACAAGCTCTGCAAGGGCTGGGTGAAGCGCGCTACGCCGGTCTCCATGCCATCGAGTACTTCACGATTCTGCAGCAACAGGCGCACGACAGCGACCAGGTCATCACAGTTCCAATAGCGGTGCATGTAAGCCTCGCCACCGCCGATTGACCCGCCGAAAGCAATTTCACTGTAGAAACGCGGATCTTCGACACGGATATGTGCGCTGACTCCTGAACCGTCCCCCGACCCGAACAGGAACTCTTCCCGCCCATCGGTCAATCTGAGTGTCCCGGTTTGCAGGTTTTCCAGTTGCCGCAACACGGTACGTCGGGCAAGGCCGTCCAACATCGTGGGCTTAACCGTACCGGCAAGGTGAAGCGGTGATGAAAGCGAAACCGATTTCATTTGGCTTCCTCCAGTTCAGGTTGATTTTTCGCAGGGTGGTCGTGAACCGGGGCTCCTTTAAGCCACAATTTCAAGGCCTGCCAGTGGATCGCTACGATAATTCTGACGGTCATCAACGGGTATGAAATCAGTACGCGGGCTAACGAGCCTGCTGAAATCTCGTCACGCTCCAGCATCATCGTTGCGTCGAAAATCTTACTGCCGTCACGTGCATTTTGCATGTGGACCGTCAGTTCATCTGCGGGCGTGTTGAAACGCCAGTCATACTGGACGTCCATTTGCATGAAGGGTGAAACGTGCATTTGCTTCTCCGGAAAAAAACGCTTTCGGCTACCTGTGGCATGGTTGTCACGCTGCGGCAAAACGTAGCAATGTCGCTCACCCCAGGGTGTGTTGTTGACCTCAGCCACTATGGTTTCCAGCTCGCTGTCGTCCGCGCTATAACAGTAATAAAAGCTCACCGGATTAAAAACGTAGCCGAAATAACTTAATTGCGTTAATAGTCTGACCGGACCTTCCGGGCGTACCCCGGTCTCCTGCTCCACCAGCTTACGCACGGTTTCGTCCAGGGGCTCTGCAGGATCACCGACGTGGTCTTCACGGCGAAAGCGAGCCAGCGCGGCGCGTTTTACGGACCAGAACCAGCGACCTTTAAATAGCCCGGGAAGCTCGGCCAGGTCCAGGTACATCATGAACATCCGATAGTTGAAAGCGTGTTCAACCGGATGCATGCGACGGTGCCTAACTTGCCCGGCGTAAATAGCGCTTTTCATCGCTCTGACTCCCGGCAAGCTGTAGGTCTTCTTCAAAATGATCCAGCGCAGCTTTCGCACTGACCACGCCGTCCTCGTGAAAGCCATAACGCCAGTAGGCGCCGCAGTAATAGGTGCCGCCCGTGCCGTTAATCTCACGCTGCCTGCTCTGGGCCGCCACCGCCCGTTCGGTGAAAATCGGATGCTCGTAACTAATCGTCTGGATGATCTTGTCCGGATCAATGGCGTGGGTATGGTTGAGCGTCACGCAAAACTCCACCGGCGCTTGTAACCCCTGCAGAATATTCATGTTATAGGTCAACGCCACCTTCCCGTCCGGATCTGCCGGACCACGCGGAATATGGTAATTCCAGGCCGCCCAGGCCAGTTTGCGCCGCGGCATCAGCGTCTCATCTGTATGCAGAACAGCTTCATTCCGCTGGTAGCCCATGGCGCCAAGTACCGCTTGTTCTTCGGCAGTGGGGTCAGCCAGCAGTCGCAACGCCTGGTCACTGTGACAAGCCAGGAAGACGCGGTCATACCTTTCAGATGCGGTTCCTCGCGCTTTCACCTCGACATGGTCCGAGTGGCGCCGGATCCACTCAACCGGAGCGTTCAGACGAATCCGGTCGCGGTGCCCGGCGACGAGTTTGTCCAGGTAGCTGCGGGAACCACCCTTGATCACGCGCCAGGTCGGACGGTCTTTCACAGACAACAGGCCATGATTGCTGAAGAAGCGGATGAAGAACACTGCCGGAACGCCGCGCATGCCTTGTGCTGTGGCAGACCAGATGGCGGCGCCCATTGGAACGATGTAGTGCTCAACGAACTCCTTTGAATACCGGTTCTGGTCGAGATATTCACCCAGGGTAATCGTATTTGCGGGCTGGTCCAGCAAAGCCGGAGCTTCCCGATTAAAGCGCAAAATGTCGTTTATCATGCGGTAGAAAGACGGCCGCAGCAGATTACTGCGCTGCGCGAACAGGGCATTGATCGAAGCCCCGTTGTATTCAAGCCCGTTACGTTCGCTGCGCACGCTGAAACTCATCTCACTGGGCTGGGACTCGACGCCCAGTTCGTCCAGCAGAGCAATAAAATTTGGGTAGGTGGCATCGTTAAACACGATAAAGCCTGTGTCGACAGCCCACCTTTGCCCTGCGGCTAAGACATCAACCGTATTGGTATGCCCGCCGATACGACAATCGGCTTCGTACACAGTGATATCGTGCTTGCGGGCCAGTCTATAAGCCGCGAGATTACCGGCTATTCCGGTACCTATGATTGCAATTTTCATGAATTCACCAGCGTTGCGGAACGCGTTGCAGGTCGGAGACATCGTAGCCAGCATCCACGATCAACTGGACCGCGTTGGCGTAGTTTTCCTCGCTCATTTGCGGCTCACGGGCCATTAACCAGACGTAGTCCCGCTTATTGCGCCCGATGATGGTGGCGGAATAATCGTCTTCCAGGTAAATGATCCGGTAGTCGCCTTTGAACGGCCATATGAATTGCATACCCCACTCGGCATTACTGCGGGTGTCACGCACATAGCCGCGCGGGTTGTACTGCTTTTCCGGCCCGTCGAAGGCGTCTTTGCGAAAGGTAAACGTGGTGGCGATAGTGCCGTCGTCATCCAGCCTGTAGGTCTCCACAGCGTTGTGGGCGCCTTTCTCCGCGAAAGTAGGTATATTCGCAATCACGTACCAGTCCCCCATGAAGCGCTCAAGGTCTACTGAATCGACGGTCTCGAGTGGGGGCGGGCTAGCCTGGCAACCCGCCAAAAGCGCCGCGCCGGTGAACGCCATCAGCGTTTTTCGCACAAACATGGTCATAACCCCCGCTCTATGGTCGCCGGACCCGTCCGGTCGAGTGAAGCAGTTCGGGGTAAAGCGCTGGCGGCTTCATCAGAATTATCCTGAAGCACATAACGAAGAGTGCGGCCCCCTTCGACCTCGCTTTCCAGCGCAAGCCACTGGCGATCAGGCGAGTACCAGAGATCCAGCTTGAGCGCGCCGGCCGCCAGGCTATAGCGATAGGAAGGATGCAACTCGCCCCGGATCTCCAGTTCCTCGTAAACCGGTTCAGAAACAGTGACGTCCTGGAACTCACCGCTCTGAGTGTTCAGTAATTGGCTTTGCTGCAGGAATGAGGGGTTCCAGTAAGCAAAACTCATCACGCATTCCGGCAGCGATTCGCCGCCCTGAGTGTCCACCACCCGAAATTCACCCGTCTCACGCCGGCCTTCTACCTGGAATGGCTCTCCATTGGCATCGGTTTTCGAGTTAATGGTCTCGAGACAATCGCCATTCCAGGTTTCCCTGTTTTCATGCTCATAGTGGAAGAGGCGAACGAACAACAACTTGTACTCAAAGCTGGCGACGCTTTTCAGCTGCCTGGTTTCACCATAGCTGGCCAGCTGGAAGTGGTGATAGCCAATCTCTTTGTCATCGAGAAAAACCTCGAACTTCCAGGAATTACCTTCCGGTACCGGCTGATCCAGGGTTTCACCGGGGTCTGGAGACCCGAAGGACACCAGTGGCCATACGGCTACCAGGGCGGCTGTCAGTATTACTTTTAATGATTTCATAGGGATAAAGTCCTGGTTTCACTGCGTGGCCAGCCCGGAAAGAACGCGTTGGTCCGCAGAATGTAGTCACGGTAGGCCGGGCGGCGTCCGGCAATGTCTTTTTCCAGCATGGCGACGCCGGAAACCCGCAATAGCAGGAAGGTCATCAGCAGCGGTGCAAATACGGTCCACCAGGCGCCCGCAGACAGCGCGAACAGGTAAAACCCCCACCAGATGACGGCCTCACCAAAATAGTTGGGGTGCCGGGTGTAACGCCATAAGCCGCTATCCAGCACGTCGCTGTCTGTGCGTTCACTGCGTCGGAAGCGACTGAGCTGATAGTCGCCCACGACCTCAAAAAACATCCCGCACAGGAACAGCGCAATGCCGGCATAATCAAGTGGCCCGGGTGGTGTCTCCCCGCTGACAGCCGCGACGACGGGAAGACAGATCACCCAGGCCAGCAAGCCCTGGAAAAGAAAGACGATATACAGGCTTTTCCACTCGAAAAACGGCTGGTTATTCTCGCGTATCGCCCGGTAGCGCCGGTCCTCCGGCTCACCATGGTTACGAATGGTGATATAGGCCGACAGGCGAATGGCCCAGGCGGCTACCAATCCGATCAGGATCATGGTTCTGGGTCCGGTGCTGTCGGTTGCCAGCACATATACCAACAGGCTCAAAAGGATCATCAATGACCAAAAACTATCGACGATGCTCACATCTTCTCGAACAACGCTGACCAGCCAGGTAATCACTGAAACTGTCAGTGTTGCCATCAGGGCAACTGACAAAGCGGTTAAATCAAGCATGGTGTGTCACCCGCCAGTCGGTCTGAACATAGCCAGGCCTGCGCACGTCACTCATACCATCCATGCGCACCGCAAGCTTCATCAGCAACGGCATGGCTATAGTCCAAATTCCCGCGAGCGCCGTCAGTGCCAATACCTGATCAGTAAATGTGATGGCGCCGAGCTCCCTGCCTGCCAGGTAAGCTAGCGGACCTCCGATTGCACCCAGTATTGCTGCAAGCACGTATCGCCCGCGCAACCACTTGAAGCAGACATTGAGGGTTGTTGCAAACAGTGCCCACATGGCCAGAATCCAATAAGGCGCAAAGCCTTCAAGAAAGGTTCCTGTGGGATAGCTCACCAGCCCGCCAGCGACCAGCAAGCTGTCGGCCACCAGACCAATCAGGACTGCCGAGAGGATCAGGCGGATTTCAGGGCCGGGCCGTTTTGAAAGGCGCAGATGGAGCAGGATTAGCCCGAGAACGACCAGCGGGCCGAGCCAGGGCAGACCGTTGGCTGCACCGGAAACACAGGCGAACCATCCGGCTTCTGATGCCGCAAGATTGGTGACCAGCCTGATCATTGCTGCTGGTCCGTACTCGAGCGGTCCGGCAAGCCAAACAGGTAGTGCGAAACGTACCATTCGCTGCCGCCTTCATAGGCAAACAGCTCAGCACAGGCCATGAAAAAGATGCGCCAGCGCTGAAACCAGCGCTCTGCATTTTCGGTTCCATAGGTATTGGCCAATATAGGCATGACCTGGTCGCGCTTGCTGTCCATGTTGGTCAGCCAGGCATTGGCCGTTTTCTCATAGTGACTGCCGCTCCAGCGGTCCCGCCGCAGCAGCCGCAAGTGTTCCTGAAAACGCAGAGGCAGATCATCGCTGGGCATGATCCCGCCGGAGAAAAAGTGCCGGCCCATCCAGTCTGACGGACCTTCATCAAGAAATTCATAAGGTGAATTTCGATGACAGAAAATATGCATGAAAAATTTGCCGTCCAGCTTCAGCCAGGTGCTCAACCGCGAAAACAATTCGCGATAATTTCTCATGTGCTCGAACATTTCTACCGAGACAATGCGATCGTACTGCCCGCCCGCATGGAAATCATTCATATCTGCAGTAATAACTTCGATATTCGTCAGGCCACGCTCGGCGGCCAGGCTTCTAATGTGTCGTCCCTGGGGTTCTGAGTTTGAAACCGACGTGACCCGGCAGGCCGGGTTATGGGCAGCTATCCAGAGGCTCAGTGAGCCCCAGCCACAACCCAGGTCGAGGACCTCCATGCCATCTTCAATCCCGGCACGTTCGCAGCTGATTTTGAGCGCGTCAGCCTCAGCATGGTCCAGCGTGTTGGTTCCATCACCCCAATAGCAGCAGCTGTATTTGGCATGGTTGCCCAATACCGTGCTAAAAAATTCGGGAGGTACTTCGTAGTGCTGTTCGTTGGCAATATCGGGGACCAGGGCAACATCGGATGCATTCATCTGTTCGACAAACGCTTCCATGATACGACCGGATGCTTCGATATCGTATGCCTTGATATCCTTCAACCTTTGACGGCAGAGTCGCCTGATGCCGGCGCGTAAAACGCTGTCCGGCACCAGGCCACGTTCTGACCAGTCAAGGACGGTACTTGATGCTTTGATAGCGGCTGTGCTCATCAGTAAGTCCTTGGGTTATAGCGAACTATTACAGTTCGTCGTTACAAAATGCGGCGGTCAGGTTTGCTGCGGTGAAATCCGCATCCATCTGGCCATCGATTCGTACAGTAGCGTCTGCGAAAAAGCAGCCCTCTGGAAACATGAAGTCAATTTCACCGACTTTAACGGTCTCTACGACTGCAGTTTCCTCTGCTCCACCACCGGTGCTCAAGTAGAGATCCACAGTGGCCATCTCTCCGTCAAAACCGCCCGGGTTAGCACAGGTACCTTCCATTAACATGCAGCTGTCGAAGGTGTAGAAAATTGGTGCACCGTCTACATAGGTGTACCAGCTACCGGTGGCGCGATTCTGTGCCGGGATCGGCTGGAAGATGAAACCCGTGCCTGAACCTTCAATGATTTCCCACGTGCCGTTGGTGGAGTTATTCACTGGCGTGCGAGTCGGAAGCTCTCCAAGCGGCAAAGCCATGATGCCCAGGGGCTGATTAACGATGTTGCCAACAGCGAAGATGGAAAGAGCCGCGCCCGCGGGCAGATCGGCTTCCAGCGGATCAATGTAATTCACTGATCCATCATTGGATGCAACTTTCAGGTCATAAGCGCCTGCGGGAATTTCAAAAAACATGCTGTCGCCGTTATAAGGAACGCCGACCAGGTTATTAACAACCGTACCATCAGCGAGGCGAATTGATACCTCGGTGGCAGCGAGATCTGCCGCGAATGGCGCTGCATGAAGAATGCGAATGCTCAGGTTTCCAGCGGCTGGATCAGGTGTGTCATTCACGATTGCGCGCAACTCCAGATCCTGATTGCCGATGTCACCCGCCGCGTAAACCGTATAGCTTACTCCGTCATCCAACGTGAAATCACCGGTGATCACGGGGTCCGTGCCACCTGGAAGGAATACGTCAATTGTGTAGCTTCCTGCGTCGAAAGCCAGTGGGTCAGTAAATTCCTTGAACTTAAAGCCCTGCAGTGCTTCGACTGGCGCTCCGTTGACTGAAATATTGACTGCCGTGCCATCAATGGTGTCGGCAAAGGGTGCGAAATGCGCAACCGTTACGTCGGCCGCTGAAAATGCGGATGGGCTAAATGCCATTAAAAGAGCTGTCGAAGCAGCGGCTGTTACTCTGTTCATGTTCATCTCCTGATTAAGTTTTGTACAACTATTGTTGAAACGAGGGCGTCTGCTAGTAGAAAAATCTTCAAAACCCACCTTTAGTTCAACTCTTGCCAATCTCTTCGTTTCCGAAGCAGATTGAAATGTACAGCTTTTGTATAGTTATTGCAACCCCTTTATAGGGTTTTATTTAGATTCTTTACAGGTTACGTATATATAATGTATAGTATTAAACATCGTGGTAAGAATTCACCGCTTAACTTCTTCAGGAACGGTCCATGAATGCAAAACTAAAGGAAATCGACTACCCGGATGAAAAGCTGTACACCATTGGGACTGTTTCAAAGCTTACCGGCGTGGGCGCGATTACACTGCGCGCCTGGGAGCGTCGTTATAGCCTGATCCAGCCGGTCAGAAAGGACAGCGGGCACCGCCTATATACACGGAATAACATTGACGAAATTAACCGCATCACAGCCCTGACCCAGGAAGGCATGCGGATCAGCCAGATCAGCCCGGACATGCTTGAAAGTGGCGAATCAACAGACAAGAGCGGCGGCTCCGATGTCTGGAATGAGCACTTGAACAGCATGATATCCGCCATCATCAGTTTTGATGAAGACCGCCTGGAGGAAGTCTATAACGGGGCGTTGTCTCTGTATCCGATCAGCCTGGTGACGCGCAAACTTCTTACACCACTACTGATAGAGCTGGGCCTGCGCTGGGCCTCTGATAAAGGCAGCATCGCAGAAGAGCATTTCTTTGCGTTCTACCTCCGCAACAAACTGGGCGCACGCTATCACCACCGCCCTCGGGGGAGCCTGGGACCAAAAATCCTTTTGGCCGGATTACCCGGAGAAAACCATGAAATCGGATTGCTTCTGTTCGCACTGGCTGCCCATGAGGCCGGCTACTGTGTTATTCCACTGGGCGCCAACATGCCACTGAATGAGTTGAGTTTCGTTGCCAGCAAGAAAAATTGTGAAGCCATATTGCTATCCGGCGCAATCGAACCAAGTTCGCCGACACTGTCAAAAGACCTACCCGCCCTGGTGAAGCAAGCGGGCGTCCCCGTTTTGATAGGCGGCCTCTCCTCGGTTTATGGATGCGATGCGATTAACCGCGCCGGCGCGGAAGCTCTGGGTCGTGATATCGAACACGGCCTGAACAGATTGGCCGAGGTTTTGTCTTAAATCTGCAATAACTCTAATGTTAGAATGGTCGGATGACTAAAAAACCAATAAAAGCCAGTGAAGTAATGTCCGAACGGGCAATGACGGGACTATTCTCCCGCGCTTTCTCGCAACCACTCAAACTGTTGGGCCAGACGGAGGCTTCGCTTTCCAGCTACGCGGTTTTCTGGTGCGTTGCTTCAAATGACGACGCTACCCAGGTAGAGGTCGCAAAGTTAACAGGACTCTCCGCAAAAACGGTATCCAGGGTGATCTCTCAGCTGGGAGAAAGCCGTGGCGGCCGGGGCTGGATTATACAGGTGGCCGATGAAACCGACCGCCGCGTGCGTCGCCTGACCCTCAGCAGGAAAGGTAAAAGCGTCCACTCCCGCCTGATGAAAGACCTCACAAGCTTCAGCAACAACCTACAAGACGGCTGATAGAAACCGCTCTCCCGGACCCAACTAGCTCTGTCAAGCATCCGTCTTGACAGGACAAGCGCGCCCCTGCCCGGGGCGATATCTTTAATCTCGCCAATTTGGGAGATGAAGAAATATGAGTGACCTCAAGGTTTTCAAACGGAAGCAACCCTGGCGCGATGCTCTAGTCGCGACAACCGGGTACGGCACGCTTCTATTTATCTCCTCCCTGCTCTGGACTTCCGGCCACCAGGAATGGGCCTTCGTTTTGGCATTCTTCTCCACCTGGATACTGCTCGCCATATCCTGGTCAAATATCGATTTCACAGAAAAATCCGGCTCGCTGCTGGCCGAAATTATGGATCACAACTTTGAACACGTGCACTCGAGGATTGCCCAACTGGAGGAAAGTCTGGGCAGGTCTGACAATAAACGCTAGGGCTCCGGCGTTACCGGATTCAAATCGCTGAGTCCAAGGCTGCTCAACATGACTTTCCAACGTGGGTCCGTGTGGAGATTGCGTAAAAAGTAGTTGCCTATTACTTCACCCATGCCACCGTCTTTCTGCTCGATGGCCCGCTGTAACCACTCGAAAGCTCTATCGTTGTCACCATTGAAAGCCAGTATTTCTGCGACCTGGTAGGCTGCGTGCCCGCCATCCTCGGCGATCATCTGCTGGAGCAGCTGTTCAGCTTCCTGGTTTTGCTGAAGCGCGAGCAAGGATAATATCCGGGAGTAGCGGCTCCAGAACGGGTCCGGCTCCTGTTCGCTTTCCTCCAAAGCCGATTCCGGCTTGTCCTGGATGATCTTTACGCGGGCGCGATAAGCGCGAGCCCCGGGGAATTCCGGGTTCAAACCAATAACCTGCCGGTAACTTGATAGAGACTCATCATAATTGCCTGCAAACTCCTGCAGTAAACCCAGCCGAATTCGGTTGGCAAGATTCAGGGGGTCCTGCATAACGTTTACTTCCAGCAAACTGCCGGCCCGATCAAACTGACCAAGCGTGAACATCGCCATACCAGCGACCCCCATCAAGCCAGGGTCGCCCGGACTCAGGCGGGTGGCCTGCTCTGCCGCCCCCAGCGCTCCGCGCCAATCCCGGTCGTACTGGTGACGGATGTAGCTGATAAGGCCATAGGCGGACGGCAAATCCAGTTCATTTTCCAGTGCGCTAAGCAGCAACGCCCTGGCCTGTTCATGCAGGTCAGCCGCCTGAGTACCGTCGGATTGTCTTCCCAATAAAACCCCGGCCAGACCAACCCGGGCAAGGCCATAGGCCGGTTCGATCTCCAGCGCTGAACGAAATGCAGCTTCAGCCTCCGTTAGCCCTTGCGCTGTGCGCTTCTCCCGTAGGTACAGGCCCTCCAGGTATCTCAACCATGCGTATTGATCAACCGGCTGGGCCCGCGGCAACCCGCCATCCGGTGTCCGGTTCATGGCCTCCAGAACAGAATCCATTATTTCATCCTGCAGGGAGAACACCTCGCCCAGGTCGCGTTGATAAAGCTGCGACCACAACTCTGTATCCTTTTTTGCGTTGAACAGGCTTACTCGAAGCTCAATCGCATTGTCATGGGATTGCAATTCGCCCAGCAGCAAGTGAGTGACCTGCAGGCGTTCTGCCACTACTTTGAGTGGAATCGAACGATCTTGAAAAAACCAGGACGAGTTACGGGAAGTAACCCGAAGCCCACGGGTTCGGGTTAGCAGGCGGTGCAGTTCGCTGGCAATTCCGTGGGACAGAACAAGCTGTGCCCCGGAGTCAGCATCGCTGGCGAAAGGCAGTACCGCAATAGAATTATGTGGCCCGAAATAGACCTGGTTGGGGCCTTGCTGTCCTACCCGGGAGACGGGTTTATCACTGTCCGGTGCAACGGGTGCGTATTGATTCCAGGCGAACAAGGCCAGTGCCGCAAGCAATGCTGCGATCAGCGGTGTTGACCATTTGCCTGCGCCGGTAGAGCGATTAGTCATGTCTACCAGACAAGTGAACCGTCAGCGGGTTCAGTCACCAGATGATGTCGAGGCGATTTCCGGAGTTTCCGAGCCGAACTCATTGAGCTTGTCGAACATTTCGGTTTGAGCCTGAAGTCCCGTAGATATAGCGGACACACCATCCCTGGTTGTGGCATAGAACACAGCCACTACTACGAACAAGATAAATAACAAATAGACACGTGTTTGCATTTCAATCCCCTTGTTAGCAAAACATGCCCCTCTTACCCTATCTGTATAGTAGCGCAATTGTCTGATCCATTTCCAATTTTCCGCAAGTGCTATCATTAAAAAACCACGTTTCTATATTCAAAATATTAAATTACACAATGATGGGTATTCGGCTAGATTGGATACTGCGGAATTAACGCCCCCCGCATCTGTTGCCTATTATTCCAGGAGCTGTTTTGTCTACCAAAATCAAAAAACTTCACGACCCCGTAAAGGATTTCAGGGATAACTGTGGTTTCGCGCTGCTGGCGCACATGGATGGTGAAAAAAGCCACTGGCTGGTCGAGACGACGCTGGAATCACTGGCTCGCCTGACCCATCGCGGCGCCGTTGCCGCTGACGGAAAATCCGGCGACGGCTGCGGCATTCTGCTGCAGTTTCCGGAGCCTTTCCTGCGCGATGTGGCCGAAGAATGCGGGTTTAAGCTGTCGGAGCGGTTTGCATCGGGGCTGGTGTTTTTCTCCCCCGATGAAGCCCTGATCAAGCGCGGCAAAAATATCCTTGAAAAACGTCTTAACCGCTTTGCCCTGAGCGTGGTCGGCTGGCGCGAAGTGCCCACCCGACCTGAAGTGGTTGGAAAACAGGCGCTGGAGAGCATGCCAGCCATCTACCAGGTGTTCGTCAATGCCCCCGCCGGCTGGAGGCCACATGACCTCGAGAGACAGCTATTTGCCGCACGGCGAATGGCGTTTGAAGAGGAGAGCAAACTGCCCGACCCCGACCCTCTGTACTACGTGGTCACGCTTTCCAATCTAACCATGGTTTACAAGGGCCTGATCCAGGCAGAGCACCTGGCCGATTTTTATCCGGATTTGCGTGATGAACGGATGACCAGTTCCATCGGCATTTGCCACCAGCGATTTTCAACCAATACCCTGCCGCGCTGGAATTATGCACAACCGTTCCGGTATCTCGCACACAATGGCGAAATCAATAGTGTGAACGCGAATCGCGATTGGGCCAACGCACGAGCCGGCATTTTACATTCACCGCTGTTGCCCAGCCTGGAAGACCTGTCTCACCTGGTCAATGAACATGGTTCAGACTCTTCATCGCTGGACAACCTGATGGAAGTGTTCCTGGCCGGTGGTATGGATGTGTTTCGCGCGATGCGCTTATTGTTGCCTCCGGCCATCCGGGACGACATGGATTCCGAACTCAAGGCCTTCCTGGAATTCAACTCGATGCACCAGGAGCCCTGGGACGGACCCGCCGGGGTTGTATCCACCAACGGCAGCATTGCCTGCTGCAACCTGGATCGCAACGGGTTGCGTCCGGCCCGATACAGCATCACCCACGACGGGGTATTTACCGTGGCATCCGAAACCGGCGTTTGGGATTGCCCGCCAGAACGAATCAAACGTCGCGGACGACTGGGCCCTGGCGAGATGATCGCCGTGGACACCGTGACCGGCAAATTCTGGAAAAACAACGCGATTAACGACAGCATCAAGGCGACCCACGCCTACCGCGAATGGATGACCGAGAACGTGGTCCGCGTGTGGAACAACGACGAGCAGGAACGTAAAGCCGCCAACAAATTTATGCGCAAGTCTTCTAGCCAACTGCCTGCATTCCAGAAAATGTTCGGCCTGGGGGCGGAAGAAATCGAGACCATCATCACACCGATGGCACTGGAGTCGCAGGAACCGATAGGTTCAATGGGCGACGATACGCCGATAGCCGTGCTTTCCGAGCGTAACCGCTCTATTTATGACTATTTCAGGCAATCTTTTGCGCAGGTAACCAATCCACCCATCGATCCCTTGAGGGAATCGGCGGTGATGTCGCTGGAGACCTGCATTGGTCGCGAACATAACGTGTTTCACGAAACCGCGTCACACGCTTACCGCGTGTTACTGCCCTGGCCTGTTCTGAATTATGTTAAATACCAGACCCTGCTGGGGCTGGACCAGCGCTACTATCGCAATGTGCGCTTCAGCCTGAACTACGACATGGCGGCGAATAGCCTGCGCGAAGCGCTTGAATCACTGGTCGAAGCCTGCGTGAGCTCCATTAAGGGCGGCGCTACCATCATCGTACTCAGCGACCGCGATATCGCCCGCGACCGCCTGCTCATACCTGCCCCACTGGCCGTGGGCGCGGTTCACCAGGGCCTGCTGAAAGCGGGTGAGCGACCGAACGCAAACATCCTTATTGAAACCGGGTCTGCGCGCGATCCGCACCAGTACGCCGTACTGCTGGGTCTGGGCGCAACGGCGATCTACCCCTACCTTGCGTTCCAGAGCATCAACCAGCAACAGGAAACCGGCGCACTCGAGGGTGAAGCCATCCAGCTGCGCAAAAACTACCGCCGGGGCATTCGCAAGGGATTGCTGAAGATCCTGTCGAAAATGGGCATCTGCACAATGGCCAGCTACCGTGGTTCACAGCTGTTCGAAGCCGTAGGACTCGCCTCCGAAGTGGTTGATCTTTGCTGTCCCAAGGTGGCTTCGAAAATCGAAGGTGCCGGGTTTGCCGAACTTGAAAATGAAGCCCGGCAGGTAGCTACCCATGCCTGGACGGAAAGCACCCGACCGCAACGCGATGGACTCTACCGCTACATGCACGGTGGTGAACAACATGCTTACAACCCGGATGTCGTGATGCAGTTGCAGCAGGCCGTAGCCAGCAGTGAGTGGTCCGATTACCGGAAATTTGCCGATCTGGTTGACCAGCGGCCTACCCTGGCCATCCGTGACCTGCTGGCACTCCAGCCGGTCGATGAACCTCTGCCGTTGAGCAAAGTGGAGAAAGAAAGCCAGATTTTCCCGCGCTTTGACTCTGCCGCCATGTCCATCGGAGCCCTGTCGCCGGAAGCCCACGAATCGTTGGCCATTGCGATGAACCGTCTCGGCGGCCGTTCCAATTCCGGCGAGGGCGGCGAAGACCCGGCCCGCTTCAACAGTGAGCGCAATTCACGCATCAAGCAGGTTGCGTCAGGACGTTTCGGCGTCAATGCCCACTACCTGGTCAATGCCGATGTACTTCAGATAAAAGTCGCGCAAGGCGCCAAGCCCGGTGAAGGCGGCCAGCTACCCGGACATAAGGTCACCGCGGAAATTGCAGCTCTGCGCTGCTCCACGCCCGGAGTCACGCTGATCTCACCGCCGCCACACCATGACATCTACTCCATCGAGGACCTGTCACAGCTGATCTTCGACCTTAAGATGGTCAACCCGAAGGCACTGATTTCGGTCAAGCTGGTTTCAGGCGCCGGCGTGGGCACGATAGCGGTTGGCGTTGCCAAGGCATACGCCGACCTGATCACGATCGCCGGGTTCGATGGCGGCACCGGCGCCAGCCCACTCAGTTCGGTCAAGTATGCCGGCCTGCCGTGGGAACTCGGCCTGGCTGAGACACACCAGGCGCTGGTGGAAAACGGCCTGCGCCATAAGATTCGCCTGCAGGTCGACGGCGGCCTGAAAACCGGGCTGGACGTGGTCAAGGCCGGCATTCTTGGCGCCGAGAGCTTTGGTTTCGGTACCGGCCCGATGGTTGCCCTGGGTTGTAAATATCTGCGTATATGCCACCTGAATAACTGCGCCACCGGAATCGCGACGCAGAATACAAAACTACGCGAAGAACACTTCCATGGACTGCCTGAGCGGGTCATGAATTACTTCCAGTTCCTGGCGCGTGATGTACGCGAGATCCTGGCCACGCTGGGTATTGCGAAATTTACGGATGTGATAGGCCGAAGCGACTTGCTATCGCAACTCCCCGGCACAACTGCCAGTCAACAGAAACTGGATTTGAGCCGTATTCTTGCGTCGGCGGGCACCCATGGCGCCAATGCGCCTTACTGCACCGAGGAACGTAACCCACCGTTTGACAAGGGCATGCTCAACCAGGAAATTGTCACCGCGGCCAGCGAGTCGTTGGGGCGCAAAGAAAAGTGGAGCGGTCATTTCGGCACTCATAACTACGACCGATCTGTCGGCGCCAGCCTGTCCGGTGAAGTGGCCCGCCTTTACGGGCGCGACGGTCTGCCGGACGATACACTCAAGCTGGGACTGACCGGGACTGCTGGACAGAGCCTGGGTTGCTGGAACACTCCGGGTATCTCAATCCACCTCGAAGGCGATGCCAACGACTATGTCGGCAAAGGCATGTCCGGCGGGCGAATTGTACTGACCACCGCCCCGGGCGACCGCGAAAGAGCGCGGCGTAATGTCATTTGCGGTAATGCCTGCCTGTATGGTGCGACCGGCGGCGAGCTATTTGCAAACGGCCAGGCCGGGGAACGCTTCGCGGTCAGGAATTCAGGTGCCAGGGCGGTTATTGAAGGTGCCGGACACCATGCTTGCGAGTACATGACGGGCGGCACAGTAGTCATCATGGGGCCCTTCGGACCAAACCTGGCTGCTGGTATGACCGGTGGAGAGCTGTTCTTGCTGGACCCCAACAACCAGGCAGACCAATACATCAATCCTGAGTTTGTTGAGTCGTCAGCCCTCGAGGAACAGCGTTTCGATGCACCACGGCGCCGGCTAAAAAGCCTCGTGGCCACGCACGTTGCACAAACCGGCAGCGAGTGGGGCCGAAAAGTACTCGATACATGGGACCTCATGCTTCCTCACTGGGTGTATATCGTCCCGAAAAACCTGGCGGCCAGTAATGAAATCTCTCAGCAGGATGTCCCGCTCAGATTGGTAAAGGCATAGGAGATCTCGAAGATGACAAAAAAAATGGATCACTTTGCTTTCATGGATCGATCACGTGAAGACCCGGATGTCTATCCTCTGACCATCAGGACCTCTGAATTCAGGGAGATTTACAAACCTTTTGACCAGACCGAAGCGGCTGACCAGGCCGAGCGCTGCCTGGATTGCGGTAACCCGTATTGCGAATGGAAGTGCCCGGTACACAACTATATTCCCAACTGGCTCAAGTTGGCGGCCGAAGGCAGAATCATGGAGGCTGCGGACCTGTGCCATGAAACCAACAGCCTGCCTGAAGTCTGCGGCCGGATCTGTCCGCAGGACCGGCTGTGCGAACAGGCCTGCACCCTGACGACCGGTTTTGGAGCCGTCACGATTGGGGCTATCGAAAAATACATAGTAGATGAAGCACTCAAGCAGGGCTGGCGGCCAGACCTTTCAAATGTCCAGACCAAACCCTGGAGTGTAGGCATCGTCGGCGCAGGCCCGGCCGGCCTGGCCTGTGCCGACATTCTGACCCGCAACGGCATCAGCGTTACGGTGTACGACCGTTACCCCGAAATCGGCGGCCTGCTGAGTTTCGGAATCCCTGATTTCAAGCTCGAGCTACAGGTCATGCGCACACGCCGTGAAGTCCTCGAAGGTGCCGGCGTGCTATTCAAGTTGAATTGTGAGATTGGTCGTGACATACAGGCCAGCGAACTCGAGAACATGCACGATGTGCTGTTTTTTGGCCTGGGTACCTATAAGCCGGTCGAGGCAAGCCTCCCGGGTATGGATGAAGGCGGAATTGTCCCGGCACTTGACTATCTGATTGGCCAGACCGGCCACATGTACGGGCTTGATCTGCCCGGTTATGAACACATCGACCTGGCCGGCGAGCGGGTACTGGTACTGGGTGGGGGCGATACGGCCATGGATTGCGTACGCACAGCCATCCGGCAAGGGGCGGAATCGGTGCATTGCGTCTACCGCCGGGATCAGCAGAACATGCCGGGTTCGCAACGTGAGGTTAACCACGCGATGAAAGAGGGTGTGCAGTTCGAGTTCAATGCCCAACCCATACGGCTGGTTCACGAAGACCGCAAACTGACCGGACTGGAAATAGCCAGAACCCGCCTGGTTGCTAGCAAAGGTGGCCGCGCCCGGCCTGAAATCATCAGCGGCAGCGAGCAAATCATTCCCGCCAGCGCCTTGATTTTCGCGTTCGGCTATCAGCCAAGCCCGCCCCAATGGCTTCAGGCCATCGGCGTTAACACAGATGACTATGGCCTGGTCAGCATGCAGGAAAAATTGCCCGGTCAGACCAGCAACCCTGCCATATTTGCAGCCGGCGACATGGTCAGGGGCTCGGACCTGGTCGTTACCGCCATTGCAGATGCCCGCGAAACCGCCAACTCCATTATTCAATACCTGGAGGCCTGTCAGCCGCATCTCAAGACTGCCTGATTGATCTATGTTTTCGTTAGTACTATAATTAAGTACTGACAAGTACGTATTGATTCACAAAGGATGCATGATATGGCCAAACTCACTGCTAAGACTGCTGCAAAGCAAACTTTTATCCCCCTGATCGAAGCATTATCGGGAGCCTACCAGGCCTTCTCCCTTTACGACGCAGAAGGTTTGCGTACCTCGGGATCGGATCTCACACCCTCCCAGGCGCGGGTTATTTTCACGCTGGGAGACACGGACGGCATGACCTGTAAGGACATCGGGGACATTACCCTGATCACCAAGGGTACGCTGACAGGCGTTGTAGACCGCCTGGAGCAGAAGAACCTGGTTGAACGCTGGTCGGTCGAAGGCGATGGCCGCAAGACCATCGTGGCGCTCACCAAACGCGGCGGGCAGGTCTATCAGAAGGAATTTCCTCGCCATATAACGTTTTTGAAAGAGAAATTCGATAGCCTGGGAGCTCGTGATCGCAAGCAGGCAATTGAGTTGTTGCAGAAAATTCGAGATCTGTTCTGAAGCAGGCCGGCGGCCCCGTGACCTGCGTCAAAGTCACGGTGGCCAATCCTCTTCATAATCAGGTGTACGTTTTGGAGACTACCCAGGCTGACGCTGAGATTTATCAGCGCCAACGGGGTGGTTTTTCATTTTGTGAAAGCGCTGTTATAGTTTCAGGTCACAGCCAAATCCACCCCTGATTTTCAAGGACCCCGGGTATGAGTTCAGATACAAACACGCTTCCTGCAACCATTGCCGAGCAGCACGAGCATGACCATGCAATGGGAGGCTCCTACAATTCAGAGACGATATCGCAATTGCGCATGGATCCCAAAGCCATCAGCGCGTTGTTCAAAGAAGGCAAGTATCCCTACACCGACCGTATTCCCCGCAATACCTACGAAGAAGAGAAGGCCCAGCTTCAGATCGAATTACTAAAGGTCCAAAACTGGGTAAAAATGACCGGTCAAAAGATCTGCATTATCTTTGAAGGACGTGATGCCGCCGGTAAGGGCGGAACCATTAAACGCTTCATGGAGCACCTTAATCCGCGTGCAGCCAAGGTTGTAGCGCTCGAAAAACCCACCGAACATGAAAAAGGCCAGTGGTATTTTCAGCGTTACGTAGTGCATCTCCCCACTGAAGGCGAAATCCTGTTTCTTGACCGGTCCTGGTACAACCGGGCAGGTGTAGAACGAGTCATGGGTTTTTGCGATTCAACCGAATACCTGGAATTCATGCGGCAATGTCCGGAATTTGAACGGATGCTGGTAAATTCCGGCATTAAACTCTTCAAATACTACTTCTCGGTCACCAAAAAAGAACAACGCCGCAGGTTCGCTTCCCGCATGGATGATCCGTTGAAACAGTGGAAGCTGAGCCCGGTAGACAAGGCGTCTGTTGGCTTGTGGAGTGAATACACACGCGCTAAAGAGGCGATGTTTTTCTATACCGATACCGCTTCGTGCCCGTGGACCATTATCAAGTCGGATGACAAAAAACGCGCCCGGCTAAATTGCATGCAACATTTCCTGAGCAAGGTCGACTACCCGGACAAGAGTCTCGAATCCGTTGTTGGGCCCGACCCGTTAATTGTAGGTGCACCCTCGCAGGTTATTCGGAAGGATGTGCACCTGGATGCCTGGCCCCAGGAGTAGGGGATCAAGACACTTAAACCAGGATGTCCTTTAGGATTTCTCTGGCTTTTTCGTAATCCAGAGTTTCCAGGGCTACGATGCCGGTTTTTTCGTCTTTGTTGACGATGTGCATGCCTCGGACGTTGACGTTTTGCTCTGCCAGGCGCCTGGAGAGTTCGGCCAGGGCGCCGGGGTGTTTTTCGATGCGCACCAGCAGGTGCTCACTGGCGATGACCCGGTAGCCGGCGTCGCTCAGCAGGCGGAAGGCTTCTTTGCCGCGGTCCATGGTCAGGCTGATCACCGCGGTGTTGCCAACCGTCAGGCCGGCAAAGTCCTGTACGGCGAGGCCTTCTTTCTCCAGCAGTGTCGTGACTTCTGCCAACAGGCCGGGGTGATCTTCCTGAATGATGTTCAGAGCCTTCATGTGTCTGCTCCCGAAGTTGCCTGGATATCGGCGATCAGTTCATCAATTTGTTGTCGCTGCACGTGCGGCATGCAGATCAGGTGGCTGGAGCCATTGGCACTGGCCAACTGCCACTTTTCACGAACTGCCGGTGGTGGTTGTGGAAATACCACGGTAAACGCCTGTGGGTTGCGCCACGCATCAACACCGATCTCTTTCAACCGTAGCTCCGCGTAGGCCGCGGTTTCCAGCGAATGTTGCGTTCGCTGCTTCATTCCCTCCAGTCCAAGGGTGCGGATTGCATACCACAAGATCAGTGGGGTGAAGCCGTTACGGGAACCGCTGATGGTAGTGTCTACGCTGCCAATATAGGCCACGGAATGCCCTATCCGATCGACGTGTGCACGACGCGCCAACACGATTCCGCAAGGAATTGGCGAGCCCAGGAACTTGTGGCCCGAAATGGAGATACTGTCAGCCCCGTCCTCGAAGTTCCATGACGGCGGCGGCTCCAGAAAAGCGGCGTAGCCTCCGCACAGCGCCGCATCGCAGTGGATGTAGCGGTCCTCGATGGCCAGATCATCCAGTATCGACCGGATCAGGCCAATATCGTCGCGGGCCTCTTTCATGGTCGTGCCCACGTTGGCAAATATGATGGGGGGCGCATCGCGCCGGATGCGCAACGTTTCACGCAGGTCTTCGTAATCCATTTCCCCGTTGGGTTGAGAGCGGATCATGATGTGGCGCATGTTCAGGAAATGCAGGTTCTTACCCACACTATAGTGGCTGTCCTGGGAAAAATAGACGATGCCGTTGGGTAATAACTCGCGGGCCAGGTACAGGCCGTAGAGATTACCCTCGGTGCTGCCATTGGTGACGTACCCCCACCACTGATCTTCCGGCGCCCTGGCCAGTTGTGCGTAAAACGACACGACCTCCCGTTCAAAATCATGCGAGTTGAGCAGGTACGTCATCGGCATGAACGGATCGCCGGCGTTGTTCAGGCTGAAGGACAGGAAAGGCATAAGCGCGCTGTAATCGAAATCGAATGCCACTGGGTAACCGATTTCCCGTGATGCGAACTGCTCCAGCTTTTCATAGAACTGGTCCAGCTGCATCTGGTCTGTGCGTGGTAGTGCCATATCCATCATTCTGCGCGCTTTTTGCTTTATCATGTAGGCCACAGGTCAACTATCCTCAAGGCAATCAATGGACTGGATTATTCTCTGGTGGGTGCTCGCCGTCCTGGTCATCGTCGCCGGTCTGGCCGGCACGGTCGTTCCGGCGTTACCCGGTGTGCCGATGGTATTTCTGGGGCTGTTTCTGGGCGCCTGGATCGGCGATTTCGAACTGATCGGCTGGGGAACTCTGGGTGTGCTCGGGGTGCTGACGGTAATCGCCTGGGTGGTGGACCTGCTAGCCGGAGCTGCCGGGGCGCGTTACCTTGGGGCCAGCTCCCGAGCGTTCTGGGGAGCCACCATCGGCGCTATCGTAGGGATTTTCTTTGGCCTTGTGGGTATGTTGCTTGGCCCCTTCATCGGTGCCGTGCTGGCAGAATTCAGCAGCGGCAGTAACATGGTGCAATCCGGCAAGGCCGGGGTAGGGACATGGATCGGAATGGTGCTGGCGACCGCGGTCAAGCTGACCATCGCATTTTTGATGGTCGGAATTTTCGTATTCCGGCTGGGCTTTGGTGTCACATGGGAGTGAGTGGCTAGCGCCCTTTTAGTTTCCGCCACAAAGCCCGGCTGACAATTCGGATTT
>CAYUBS010000040.1:0-1347 GCA_964443145.1 uncultured Wenzhouxiangellaceae bacterium
ACGCCTTGAGCTCCAGGGGCACAGGCCTGCCATCACCCAGTGCGCCGGTCTCCAGGGAAAACCCTTCCAGGCGATAATGCGAACCGGTTTTAAGGTCGGTGAATTCGACATTCGCGTCACGAATCTTCAGACCGGCCACCCGTTTGCCGGAAAACATGCCGGACCCCGTATCCCCGGCTTCTGCCGATTCCTTGTTGGAAGCCAGGTCGTCCCAGTTGTTCTGCCCCTGCTCGTTGACCGTCAGCTTAAGCTGCAGCCCATCCAGCGTCACTTCATCGATTGAAATCTGTTTACGCAACAGGGGCATCAGTGCAACGCCTGCCTTTGCATTGCCGATTTTTGCCTGGGGTTCGTCGCCAAACCCGGGAGCATTACCAAGACTGAGGTCGCTCACATCAATCGCCAGCCAGGGAAATATCGAATAATCCAGTGCGCCTTCAATCTTCAGTTCACGCCCGGTCTGCTTATAGACCTCGTCAGCAATGGCCGCCTTCAGGTCCTCCTTGTCGTAAGTAAAGGAAAACAACAAGCCCGCCAGAACGAGCAAAAGCACAACGGCTCCCACTAGCCCCAACAGGATTTTGATCAGACGTTTCATCAGCGACTACTCCGTGTAGGCATACCACCATCTTATCTCAAACTTGCTGAGCCAAAGAAAAACCCGACCATGGGCCGGAGAGATGCAGGTTTAAATGGTAAAAATCCGGCTTAAAACAGAGGGTCCGGCGCTCTTTTTTGCGCCGGATTTTTTTATCGTTTCAGACTGTAAATTTGCGTTTTTTTTCAGAAGGCCGAAAAGCTCATTTGACCTATATCAATAAAGTTTAAATTACAGAATCATGAAATACGGTTTGAGGAGCGGTCAGACTGGCCCGTCCAGTGCCGGAATAGGTAAAAAAATGCCTCTGGCGTTTAGAAAAACCCGATCTGATTTCAGGCTATCTGGCACTTGATCGATCTCTTAATGATGGGGCGGAATAGTCTTCCAAACCACATCTTTACCATGGTGTTCTAATTCTTTGGTTTTATATGACGTTAAAAAACAAATAGATATCTATATAAGATTCCAATTTGTTAATGCTTTTAGTGCGTTGGAGTTCCTGCTGACTGGAACAAACCTGGGTTGATTTCAGATTTTTAAGGCCAAAAAAAGACGCCGCACGTGGCGTGCGGCGTCTGTTCGTTTACAGCATCCGACGGAGGCCTTTTGCTGTACACGAGGAGATCATTTGCCCCTTAGTTTCACGTTGACACTTTGCTCTAGCGAACCTTAATCTAGGCTTAAAACCGGCTTAAGGTTAGGTTAATGTTTTCGTCCCTATTCTGTGACCAGCCCCACCCGGTTTT
>CAYUBS010000040.1:1447-22188 GCA_964443145.1 uncultured Wenzhouxiangellaceae bacterium
AATTGTTACGTCATTTAACGAGGAGAAAGAAATGAAAGCCAGATTCGTGGCCGGTTCGCAAGCGAATACGGTGCTGATGATTGCTGTTTTGCTTATTTTTGGCTTACTGCTGTTTCCAGTTACTGGAAGTTCTGCGGACAAGTTGGCTCTTGAAGCCGGGGCGGGTAGCACTATCCAAAAGGTGGATCTGGTGACACCGGAAGATTTCATGGAATACGCATCAATCAATGATGAGAATATTCATGAGCTGTATTTCAGTGTCATCCTGTATGAAGGTACAGAATCCTGCCTGATGTGCCATGAAAAAGAAGGGCTGGAAGCGCTCAATATGGGCCACTTCAAATGGGAAGGCATAAGCGACAAGATTGTCGGACTGGAAGGCCAGTCCCATGGTAAGCAGGACTTGCTAAACAACTTCTGCATCGCAATCCCCAGTAACGAAGGTCGTTGCACGCAATGCCATGCCGGTATCGGCTACAAGGACGATACATTCAACTTCCAGGACCCGCGTAACGTGGATTGCCTGGTTTGTCATGACCAGTCCGGAACGTATGCTAAAGCACCGACTACGGCTGGCGCACCGCCTCCAACCATTGACCTGAATGTCGTGGCTCGAAGCATTGCACTGGGTGCAGACCCGACCCGTAAAGCTTGCATCGGTTGCCACGCCAAAGCCGGTGGTGGCGATAACGTCAAGCATGGCGACATATCAACAGACATGATTGCCACGACGCGTGAGTACGATGTCCACATGGGCACCGATGGCGCTGATTTTAACTGTACGGCTTGCCACGGCGCAAACCACAATCCAGTAAGCGGTGCGGTCAACCACGGCACCGCCGGCATGTCACTGCACTCTGTCAATGAAGGCGAAATGAAAGTTTGTTCAGACTGCCACGGCGACCAGGTAGCGATCCACGCTGACACGTCTGCTGCAGACCTGATCAATCCGGGTTGGCACGAAAGGCTGGCTTGCCAGACCTGCCACATCCCTGCAATCGCACGTAAAATTTCCACCAAGACCGAATGGTACTGGGCCGATGCCGGCCAGAACATTGACCCGATTCCGGTTGATCCGGCTACCGGTCGTCCGACCTACAACAAGAAGAAAGGTACGTTTGTCTGGTCAAACAATGTACGGCCCACGTTGCGTTATGCCAATGGCACCTGGACGCGGATGGTTATTAATGCCTCCGATGGCTACGGCACAGAGCCGATTCAGCTGGCAGAGCCCCAGGGCAGCTACAGCGATCCTGATGCGATGATTTACCCGTTCAAACTGATGGTCGGCAACCAGGTCGTTGACCCGGTCAACAAGACGCTCATGGTTCCCCACCTGTTCGGTATGGCTGGTGGACCCAATCCCTACTGGGGCAAATACGACTGGAATCTCGCGCTTCAGGATGGCTCGGCTTACACCGGCCAGCCTTACAGCGGAACCTATGGATTCGCATCAACCGAGATGCTGCTTTCAGTCAACCACGAAGTTGCGCCGAAAGAGCAGGCACTGGGCTACGGACCATTACCGGACGGTTGCCTGGATTGCCATAATTCATCGCACATCGACTGGCAGGAGTTGGGCTGGACGAAAGACCCGTTTAACGGCGGCGACCGTGTTGAAGGAGATGCAGGCTCAATCTCCGACCCTGGAATGAGACTCGACTAGCAAAATAGTGGGTAGCGGCCCGGGCAGCAATTGCCCGGGCCGTGACAATTCCGGAAGTGTTGGACGGGGTCTGGTGGTAATATTCTCCTGGTACAAACGACTCCGTAAATAACGTGATGTGGGAATAAGAATGAATATGCGCGTGAAAATCCTGTCGAATCTCGTCCTGTTAGTGTTTTTTCTGTTGATCGTGCCGAGCGTCCTGGCAGCTGAGGAGTACTCCTCGAAAGGGGCGGACAGCTGCCTGATGTGCCATAGGGCTGAGAAGTGGGGGGTCACGCCCATTTTTGACAGCAAGCACGGTTCGCTGACGGATCCCGATGCACCGTTTTCTAACATGCAGTGTGAAGCCTGTCACGGTCCATCCAACGCACACGCAAAAGCCAAGAAAAAATCCGAGGTGAAACCGGCGCGCACTTTTGGCAAAGACGCCGACGCCTCCGTTGCACAGCAGAACGAAGCCTGCCTTGGCTGTCACCAGGACCATACAGGTATGGGTTGGTTCGGCAGCACGCATGAGATGGAAGACGTGGGCTGCGCTTCCTGCCACTCGGTACACGAGCAGAAGGACCCGATTTTTGATCCACTGGCGCAACAGGAAGTCTGTTTCACATGCCATCAGCCTAATCGTGCTGACACTTTTAAACCCTCTGGCCACCCGCTTCGTTTTGGCGGCATGACCTGTAGTGACTGCCACAACGTTCATGACGGCAATAATGATTTTCTGCTGACCCAGGATAACGTTAACGACACCTGTTACACCTGCCACGCAGAGAAACGCGGCCCGTTCCTGTGGGAGCACGCGCCGGTTACAGATTCGTGCTCGCTGTGCCATGAGCCCCATGGAAGCAACCATCCCGCGCTGCTGACCAAGAGGCCACCGTTGCTGTGTCAGCAATGTCACTCAGCGACCGATCATCCCGGTGCCGGTTATTCCAGCGATGACCTGGACGATGTCCCGGCAAACCGTTTCCTGATGGCGCGTGGCTGCATGAATTGCCACTCCCAGGTGCATGGTTCCAACCATCCATCCGGCTCGTCGCAAATAAGATAAGAGGCACGCAGCAATGAAACGTATTTCCAAGAACACACTTCTGGTTGCGCTGAGTGCTTGCATCCTGTTGCCATTCAGCAGCGCCTTAATGGCTGAAGAAGCAGCCGATGGACCGGATAAGACCAAGTGGGTTTGCAAACTCTGCGCCATTTCAAATGGCTGGTTTGGAGATTGGGAACTGGGCTTGATTTATGTAGATGATCCTACGCCGAGATTTGCAGATTACCGTGGTTTAAGTGACGACGGTATTTACTTCGCAGGTGACGGTGACACCAGTTACCGCAACGAGCAGGGTTACTACTTCGATTTTTATGGCAGAAACCTGGGGCTGAGTAGCCGAAGGCTGGAAATGCGCGGCGGTAAGCAGGGCAGCTATGAATTACGCGCCAAGTACCAGGAAATTCCAAGGTACCTGGGCAACGGGACCGTGACGCCCTACCAGGGTGTTGGCACCGACACCCTGATATTGCCGGATGACTGGGCAAACTCCATGGCGCCGACCCGCCTGAAGAGCAAGCGCAAAATCCTCGGTGGCGGCCTCACCGTGAAGATGGGCAGCAACTGGAAAGTCTTCGCAGACGCCGAACGCCAGAAGCGCAGCGGTACGCAGGCATTTGGTGGCGCTACCTTCCCGTTCAATGGCGCCTGGTTTCCCGCACCACTCAATAACACCACCAAGCTATTCAACGTGGGTTTGCAATATGCGGACAGGCGCGGGCAGGCAAGGTTGGAATACATGGGGTCGAAATTCGATAACGACTACCAGTCGGTCACCTGGGATAACCCGTTTGCTCTTGGTTTTGGTGACGATGTCGCCCAAAGCGCGTTGGCGCCCGACAACAAGTTTCACCAGATCAGCCTGGCCGGTTCGTTCAGGTTTTCATCTCGTGTGAGATTGTCCGGTAAGGTGCTCACAGGCAAAGCAAAACAGAACGAACCGTTTTTGCCTTATTCCACCAACCCGAAGTACGATGACCTTGCCTTGCCGCGCGACTCGCTGAACGGTAAGTTGGACACGACCATGTACAACCTTTCCGGCCGCCTGTATATCATGCTGGCCGACCGCCTCGACCTGACGGCGAAGTACAAGAAGAACAAGCGGAAAAATAAGACACCGGTAGATATCTATACGCCGGTTCTGCTGGATGTATTCGAGAGCGATCCGCGCACCAACCGGCCCTACAGTTATGACCGGTCACAGCTTGTGGTCGACTTACGTTACCGCCCCACTTATAAAATTCGCCTGAATGCCGGTTACAAGTGGAATGACCTGAAGCGCACCTACCAGGAAGTCAGGAAGACGACTGAAAACTCCTACTGGGGCCAATTCCAGCTTACGCCCTGGGCATGGCTGGATACCCGGTTAAAGCTGGAAATTCTGGACCGTGACTCCGGTATGCATGAGCAGCAGGGTAATTACGACCGCGCAGAGCATCCATTGATGCGCAAATACAATATGGCCGACCGTGACCGCACACGCACCACCCTCGAGTTCGGTCTCACCCCACTTGACCGGCTGGCTGTAAACATCAGTTATTACACGACAAGGGACGACTACAATAACTCGGTGATCGGCCTGACGGATGGTAAAGAATCCAGCGTCAACCTCGATCTCAATTATGCGTGGAGCGAAAAAGCCAATTTCTACGGCTTCGTCACCAAGGACAGGATCAAGTCCACCCTTTCGGGTGCCCCACGCGTTACCGCTGTCCCATGGACCAGTAACACCAGGGACAAGATCCTGACCTGGGGCGCGGGCGTTTCCGGCCGTATCAATGAAAAAATGACCTATGGTTTTGACTATATCTGGTCAGATTCCAAGGGCGATATCCTGACCGACACGGGCGCCGACGACGACCCATTCCCCACCTTGAAGACGAAACTGCGGAATGCACGGGTTTACCTGAACTACAAACTCTCCGAACGTTGGGGGCTGGGTCTGGATTACTACAACGAAAAGTACGACACCGATGACTGGTACATAGATGGCCTCGGGCCAACAGACATCAATTCGGTACTGACTATGGGTGATCTGAGCCCGGATTACAGTGTCAATGTGCTGCGCCTGCAGGCAACCCTGAAGTACTAAGCACTTTCCTCCCCACGACCGGGCATGTTTCATGCCCGGTTTTACGTTCTGAGTGTACAATTCCCTCTATGTTGAAAAAATTACTGCTACCGCTAATCTTTTTGCTACTTGGTTATGGCTTCTGGGCCAGTGCCGAATTCAAAACCGTCACTGCCGGTGTGGCGATCTTTTTGTTTGGCATGCTCTCTCTGGAAGAGGGCTTCAAAACATTCACGGGTGGAGCCCTTGAGAAAATCCTGAAGGCTTCTACCAATCGCCTGTGGAAAAGCATGGCCTTCGGTATCGTGTCGACTTCGATTATGCAATCCAGTTCACTCGTTTCCGTCATCACGATCTCCTTCCTCAGTGCCGGCTTGCTGGAGTTGTCGTCCGCTATTGGGATTATCTTCGGGGCCAACCTGGGCACTACCACCGGCGCCTGGCTGGTGGCTGGATTTGGCTTGAAAGTAAACCTTTCTGCATATGCCATGCCCATGCTCGTCTTTGGAATCGTGCTGGTTTTTCAGCAGGCCAAAAACCTGAAAGGTGCGGGGTACGTGCTGGCCGGGTTAGGGTTCCTGTTTCTGGGTATTCACTACATGAAAGAGGGGTTTGATACCTTCGGGCAGACGATCAACCTCGCAGAGTACGCCATGACCGGGTACCCAGGCGTTTTTGCGTTCGCTGGAATCGGAATACTGGCCACTGTGGTGATGCAGTCCAGCCACGCGACACTGGTATTGATCCTGGCGGCACTCGCTGCTCAGCAAGTGAGTTATGAAAATGCGCTTGCGCTGGCAATTGGTTCCAATGTTGGCACCACGATTACTGCCATTATCGGTGCGGTCGGTGCCGGTGTTGAAGGAAAGCGGCTGGCCACAGCGCACCTGATTTTTAACGTGGTGACGGGCCTGTTGGCGATTATCGGGATCTACCAGTTGATGCAACTGGTAGCGTGGCTCAGTTCACACTTGGGCATCGGGGCCGAAAACTATACGCTGCAGCTCGCGGTGTTCCATACGGTGTTCAACCTGCTCGGTATTATCGTGATGTTGCCGCTGTTGAACTGGTTGGTTAAATTCCTCCAAAAACTGCTTTCGGATGAGCCTGTCGAGGTGGAACGTCCCATCTATCTGAACGAAGCTACCCGGGAAACGCCGGACGCTGCGGTCCAGGCAGTCAGAAAAGAAACGATCCGTTTGTATGACATGGCGGTGGAGGTCATCACTGATGGCCTGAGCATCCGTCGGGATGTGTTTCAATCAGAGGAAAAAGCCAAGCGGGTTGTTAAGCGTTCTTCTGAAGTTATTGAAGAGGACATCAACGATCTTTACGAGCGGAAACTCAAAGCACTTTATGGTGCCATCGTCGAATTTATTATTCATATTCACGGTGGCTACGCCAAAGGCCGCTTGAGAGCAGAGCTGGGAAGGGTGCGCCAGGCCGGGCAGCATGTGATCGAGGCGGTGAAAGGTGTCAAACACCTGAAGAAAAACCTGATCCGGTTTTTGCGCACGGATAATATCTATATCAAAAAGGAATACAATAAACTTCGTCGTTTGATTGTGCGGGTTCTTAGGGAAATTGAAGAATTTCGAACCCTGGAGAGTGACAGGAACTCTGCTTTGTCGTTGGACCAGCTAAAACTTGAAGTTGAAGAAAAGACAGAACGTATCAACGGCGGCCTGGATGATTTGATCCGGAAGGATCAAATTGACGTGTTGATGGCAACATCACTGATGAATGATATTTCTTATTGCAGGGAGATTTGTTGGGATTTGTTGCAGGCGGGCTCAACGCTGTTTTCTGAATACGAACTGGACGAGAAATCTGCGATGAGCAGCATCGCCCTGGATGAGCATGAAATTTCTGAAATTATGGACAGCGAGGAAAAGGAGTTGGCCGGATGAGAGTTAAAAAACTGCTCAATAAGCTGAAAGATATTCTCAGCGAAGAACGAAAAGTTCAATTAAAAAAGTACTCGTCACTGAAAAAAGTCTTGAAATCGCTGCGGGCTGAGAAAACCCGGCTGGAAGTTGAACTCAAGCGGGAGAAAGACGAGGACGCACGGCAAGAAATAGAATCAAGACTCAAGATCATTTCCGCACAGCGCAAGAAAGGCATCAAAGTTCTCAAAGAGCTGAAAAGAGAACGTAAAAAAAAGGGCAGCTAGCCAGGGTTCTTTCTGGTCAGGGCCAGCAGTTTCAGCAGGGCCAACAGCAGCAAACCGGCAAACCAGTTGTGTGCGACCGCCAGGCTGATCGGAAGGCTGGTCAGGATGGCCGCAACCCCTATCAGTAATTCAGCTGAGACCAACACAAAGACCACCAGTGCGGTGCGGCGGAAGCGGGTATCTGCCGCCAGCGCGGTAAACGCCGCAGCCAACGTCAAAATCAAAGTGACAATCGCGCCCAGACGATGGGCTTTATGGATGGCAATCCTCTCTTCGCCACCGATGGCCTGTCCACTGGCCGTTACCTGGTGGTGCCGGGTGAGGTCCAGTGCCTCAGGCAGCGCGGGCCCCGGCCAGTAGCTGCCGTGGCAATCTGGAAGTGTTTTGCACGAGGTTGCGGCAAAATTGGCGCTGGTCAGGCCACCTAACAAAATCTGTACTGCTAGCGTCACAATCGCCGCGCCGGTCAGCCAGCGAATTCGGGGCCAGTATCCGACCCGCGGGCCGGTACTGAACACCATCCAGCCGAGCAGACCCAGCATGCAGAATCCACCCGCCAGGTTGCCCATGACAACGGCGGGGTCATGCAGGCTACCCGAACGGATTCCAAGCACAGCGAGGTAGACGGTCAATCCGAGCAGCGTGAAAGAGGCTAGCCGTTGTTGTTTGGTGCGTAATGACAAAAGCGCAAGAAACAGTATGAACAGGCCAAGTATGCTGGCCACGAGGCGGTGGAGCGGGGTGGCCCAGCTCAGCGGTTTGTTACTTTCGTCCAGCAATTGTTGGTATGCATCCGCGGTTGCAGCGGGTTGGCTCACGGCAGGCACATCCCCGATCAAGCCATAACAGGCGGGCCAGTCGGCACAGCCGATACCTGAATGGGCCAGGCGCAGATACGCACTCAGCGAGACCAGCACGATTACCAGCAGCAGGGCGATTTTTGCCAGCAGGTTCATGTTTGGGGGGCAGGGCAGTGCACGGCCTCAGTCCTTGATCCGTTCGAGATAGTTGGCTTCACCGCGCACCAGTCGCACATACTTTTGGGATTCTTTCCATTCAACGCGATCTAGCCCGTTGCCAAAGTTCCAGAGCCATGCTGTGTTCCAGTGGAACTGGTAATCATTGGACGACCAGTAGTCGCCGGATTGAGTATGCGGAAAGTAGACCGTATTGATGCTGGGTGGCGTGCTGGTTTTGCGCGGGTCGCTGATTGAACCCAGTTCGTCGCGTGTGGGCAGGCGCCAGTCGCTGAATCCGCACCGGCCGTTTTCGCTTGCTGCCGCAACAACTGCGTACGTGTCGCAATCACTGCCTTCGCATTGGCCTCCATTGGGTATTCCGCGGTAATCCAGTTCTCCGCTGGAATCCTCATTGGGGTTAAACCAGGAGTAGGTATTGTCTTTGTTATATAACCCCGCCTTATCTGTTTTTGTTTCCCAGACCAGGCCGGTGAACTGATCGAGTACGCAGGGCCCGGATTCACCGGGTGTCAGCAGCTCACCTTTCTCATCCATCGAAACGTATTTGCTGTCATGAATATCCGGGCCCGGTCCGGGGTTGGAATCGCAGCTGGCCAGCGTCAATGAAATAATTCCGGTTAGAATAATTTGAGGGGTAGGAAATGATGTGGAAAATGGCATCTAATTGACTTCTCTCTTTCGTGGTCTGCATACTCTACCGGACTTTACCCGGACAGTCCTCAACTCAACTGAAGATTGAGCAGGAATAATAAGCGGGAAGATACGTCTGTGATTAATTCATGTATTTGACCTGAATCAATTGGTTTGTTTTTAGTCACTGCTAGTATCAAGCTGCCGATCTATACACCGGGTAATCGCATCAGCAGAGGGAGCCTTTATGAATGAGGAAGTAGCAGCACCAGAGGAAGACGTTCGAGTTCCTATCATGCAACGTATTCTGGATAATCCATTTATCTTGTTGTTTATCGGTGTGGTTTTCCCCACCGTCTTTTACGTTGTCTGGGGAATAATGGAACTCGTGTCCATTCCCATCGCCCCATGAAAACACAAACAACTGAGGTGATATCGTGAGTGCCATTCAGCCCCCTAGTGAGACCATCTGGTGGAAGCAACCACTGGACAGGGTAGAAGGGACCTGGATCGCGCTGGCGCTGGTCTGGTCTCTGATCATGTTCGTAATGATGCCGGTCTGGCATGTGTACGGTAAGCAGAACCTGTCTAGCGAGGCTTACAGGACCACGCCCGAGGCTTTCATGGCGAAAACCCAGGCGATGGTCAATCAGTACACCGTAAGAACAGAAACCGACCAGAACCTGCCGGTCGTGCATCCACCTCCCGGCAGTGATATCTACCTGCTGGGACGTTTATGGCAATGGTGGCCGTTGCTGGAACTCGAAAAAGGGCAGACGTACCGCCTGCACATTTCCTCGATGGATTGGCAGCATGGCTTTTCGGTCCAGCCTGTAAATATCAATACCCAAATCGTGCCCGGTTACGAAATGGTGTTGACCATTACGCCCGATACCGATGGTGACCAGACCATTATCTGCAATGAGTATTGCGGCATTGGCCACCACAACATGGTAGGCAAGATCTATATCACAGAGGGTGGATCATGAAAAAACAGGAATTCAGAATCTGCCCGGAATCCGGGTTACAGTTCCACAAGCCTGCCGAAACGCTGATGCGACTTCACGCCGTGCTGGCGGTGGTCTCGCTATTGATTGGCGGTGTCACTGCTTTACTCATCACACTAACCCGTTGGCCTACCGTTCATCTGCTTCCGGCGGACAAGTTCTACCAGTTGCTGACCACTCACGGCATCAACATGCTGATCTTCTGGATCATCTTCTTTGAGATTGCGGTGCTGTACTTCTGTTCATCTACCTTGCTGCGATGCCGCCTGGCAACACCCAAGCTGGGTTGGGTGGGGCTGATCCTGATGGTGCTGGGCTCCGTGATCAACAACGTTTCCGTGTTCAGCGGTAACTCGTCGGTAATGATGACGTCTTACGTTCCGATGCCGGCCGAGCCGATGTTTTACCTTGGCCTGATCCTGTTCGCCGTCGGTGCCCTGATTGGCTGCTTTATCTTTCTGGGTACGCTGGTAATTGCCAAAGAGGAGAAGACCTACGAAGGGTCGATCCCGCTGGTTACCTTCGGCGCATTGACTGCATGTATCATTGCGATTTTCACCATATCAATGGGTGCAGTTATCCTGATTCCGACCTTTCTCTGGTCGGTCGGCCTGATCGCCAACATCGATGCACCCATGTACCGCCTGATCTGGTGGGCCTTCGGGCATTCGTCACAGCAGATCAACGTGGCCGCCCATGTATCCGTGTGGTACGCCATTGCGGCGATTGTCTTCGGCGCCAAACCGTTGTCGGAGAAGGTCAGCCGAACCGCGTTTATCCTCTATATCGCATTTCTGCAGCTGGCTTCGGCCCATCACCTGTTGGTGGATCCTGGTCTCAGCTCGACCTGGAAGATATTCAATACCTCCTACGCCATGTACCTGGCGGTTCTGGCCAGCATGATCCACGGCCTGACCGTACCCGGTTCGATCGAGGTAGCACAGCGTGCCAAGGGCCTGACCAAGGGCCTGTTTGAATGGTTACGCAAAGCGCCCTGGGGTAACCCGGTATTCTCAGGAATGTTCATGTCGCTGATTGGTTTTGGTTTCCTGGGTGGCATCTCGGGCGTGGTCATGGGTACAGAGCAGATCAATATCATTATCCATAACACGATCTATGTACCGGGGCATTTTCATGCCACGGTGGTGATCGGCACCACGCTGGCATTTATGTCCCTGACGTATTTCCTGATCCCGGTATTGTTCAGGCGACAGGTGTTCCTGCCAGGGCTTGCCAAGTACCAGCCGTATATTTTCGGTATCGGAATGATGGTTTTCTCCCTGGTTATGATGGGCGCGGGCACCTTAGGTGTGCAGCGTCGGCATTGGGATATGGCTTTCACTGATTCTGCGCTTGGGTTTGACTACCCGGCCAGTGCCTTCACGTTGATGGGCCTGGTGGGTGTGAGTGGTACGGCGGCTGTTATTGGTGGCGCTATCTTTGTACTGATCACCGTGGTTTCCGTATTTTTTGGCAAGCGGGTGGAGTCTGAGTCCAGTTACGGTGTGACGCCTACCCGATTGATGAAAGCACCGCCCACGATCGAACCACAGGGTGGCCATGCGGCCGCCGGCAAGTGGGGCTTCGCCGCTCCGGGTACTTTTGCACTGGCTCTCCTTTTCCTGGCGACCTTCGTGGTGTACTACGCCGTGAACTGGAAATACCTGGCTTCGGTCTGGCCGATGTCATAAGGCTGTATCAGAGTAAAAAACGCCGGGTATCATGCCCGGCGTTTTTTTTATATGAACAGGTAGTAGAATGCTGACGTGACTGCAATTGGAAAATTGATCAAATCCCTGTCCCTGGTGACGTTACTCGCCTTTTCCCCGGGCAGCTTGCTGGCCCAGGAGCCTGACGGCTCCGATGGTTACGACGCAGATGCTGCCATTTCCCAATCTCAATCAGCCATTGGCCGTGAACTGGGCGATTTCCTGCTTTATGACACCCAGGGGCGGCCTGTGCAGCTATCCAGGTACAGTGGACGGCCTTTGCTGGTCAGTATGATATTTACCTCCTGCCACCATGTGTGTCCAGCCATCACCCGGCACCTGGCTATTGCCGTAGAAGCAGCCCGAGAGGCCCTGGGGGACGACAGTTTCCAGGTGCTGACTATAGGTTTTGACACCGCGGTGGATACGCCGGATGCGATGCGAACATTTGCTTCGAAGCAGGGCATTGACGACTCCAACTGGGAATTCCTGAGTGGTAGCGCTGAAGTCATGAGCCAGCTGGTTGAAAACGTGGGGTTCGTATATTTTCCATCGCCACGTGGATTTGATCACATCAACCAGGTCACCGTTCTGGACCGGGATGGTGTGGTTTACCGCCAGGTCTACGGTGCGGCGTTTGATCTGCCCTGGCTGGTCGAACCACTCAAGGAACTGGTCTACAACCGGCCCCGGCCGGGCGACCATCCGGGAGAGGGGTTTCTGAACCGCATCAAGTTGTTCTGCACGGTATACGACCCGAATACCGGTCGCTATAAATTCGATTACTCTCTTTTTGTCGGCATTGGTGTGGGTGCGCTTATTCTGCTTTCCATCATGGCCTGGCTTGGGCTGGAATTTTCACGCTCACGTAAGAAAAAGAAAGGAAAATAAGCGTGCTGAAAACCCTGCAACGAATCGGGAAATGGTTGTTTGAGCCGACCCGTCGACTGCTGGACCGGGGTTTCGGCCGTTCGCTTAACCCGCTCAACTACCTCGGCGCACTGACCATTTACTTTTTCTGGATTGTCGTGGTCAGTGGCATCTGGCTGTTCATCTTTTTCAAGACCAGCGTGGTGGGTGCTTACGAGTCGGTCGAATACCTGACGCATGATCAATGGTACCTGGGCGGATTAATGCGCAGCCTCCATCGCTATGCCTCGGACGGGGCAATGATCACCATGGGCCTGCACCTGCTGAAAGAGTTTGTCTACGATCGCCATCGCGGCATGCGATGGTTCAGCTGGGTCACCGGGGTGCCGCTGGTCTGGCTGGTGGTGCCACTGGGCATCACGGGCTACTGGCTGGTGTGGGACCAACTGGGCTGGTACGTGGCACTGACCTCGGCCGAGTTGCTGGACTGGCTGCCCATCTTCAGCGAATCAATGGCGCGGAATTTCCTCAGCAGTGAAGTGGTGAGTAACCGCTTTTTCACCCTGATGGCTTTTGTCCACCTGATCGGGCTGCCGTTGTTCCTGGTGTTCGGCATCTGGCTGCATGTACTGAGGATCAACGGTCCGCGAATCAATCCCCCGAGGGCACTGATGGCATTAAGCCTGGGTGGCATGGTCGTGTTGTCGTTTGCGTTCCCTGCACTGAGCCAGGGCGAGGTGGACATGACAAGCGTGCCAACCAGCCTGGGCCTCGACTGGTATTACCTGCTGGTCTACCCGTTGGTGAAGCATGCGTCGCCGGGATGGGTCTGGGGATTGTTAACAGGCACCAGTCTGTTGTTGGTCATGGTGCCGTGGATGCCACCGCTGAAGGGCAAATCCCCGGCGGTTGTCGATCTGGAAAACTGCAATGGATGCGCCCGCTGTGCGGATGATTGCCCGTTCGGCGCCATTACGATGGAACCACGCAGCGACGGTAAGGCCTACGAGATCGAAGCTGTAGTCGAGCCGGACTTGTGCCTGTCCTGCGGTTTATGCACCGGGTCCTGTCCAACGGCTACGCCGTTTCGCCGTCACTCTGCGCTGTCACCGGGCATAGATATGCCGGATCTCACTGCTGTGCTGTTACGCGAAGAACTGTTGGAGGTGTCAAAGCGTCTGCAGGGTGAGCGCCGGATTATGGTTTTCACCTGCCGGGACGACACCGGGGCCGGCAAGCTGCGCAAGCAGCTGAATGATCCCGGGACGGCCACTGTTGACGTCATTTGTGCGGGTCAGGTGCCACCGTCTTTTGTGGATTTCGTACTCAGCCGTGATCTTGCTGATGGCGTAGTGTTTGCCGGTTGTTCCGGCGGCGACTGCCAGTATCGTTTCGGCGCGAAGTGGACCTCCCTCCGGATGGCGCGCCAGCGGGATCCCTACCTGCGCAAGCGGGTGGACACGGATCGTCTTGCGCTTCGCTGGGAGCCGCCCTGGGCCGGAGTATCTACGGTGCCTGGAGTGGTCGCTGCATTGCGGGAATCGCTGCCGGTAGAAGAGTCGGAAACGACAGAACGGATAGAGCCGGTGGTGTCTTCCCTGTTCGCAAGAGCTCCAATTGCGCTGGCTGCAGTTGCATTGTTCCTGGTGATTACCGGCGCTTTTTCTGTCTGGCCGAAATTCCAATTACTGGACGATGACATGGCGATGGTCTCGCTGTCTTTTTCCCATGCAGGACAACGCATCCGGGAGTGCCGGATGCTCACCCAGGAAGAGCTCAACAAGCTGCCGCCCAATATGCGTAAGCCGGAAGATTGTCCGCGCGAGCGACTGCCTGTTTATGTGTTGTTCAAATCCGGCGATCAAACCCTGTATGAGGCTACCCGGCGGCCAACCGGATTGTGGAAAGACGGTTCAGCCAATGTGTACCAGCGCATTGAAGTCGAAGCCGGAAGCATGGAGCTGTTTATCGGTATGAATGAACATGGGCAGGCGGATGGTTTTGATTATTCATTGAGCCAAAAAGTAGATCTTGCTCCCGGTGACCACCTGGTGGTTGAGTTTGATCAGATCGCAGCCACTTTTTTCTTCAGGCAGGAATAAACCATGACTTTGCTGCAATGGAAACCTTCGTATTCGCTGGGAATCCCCTCGGTTGACCTGGAGCACCGGGAACTGATCGACTTGATCAACGTTGTTTACAGCCAACTGGGAAACGACGCGGACCCGGACAGTATTGAAGCCTGCCTGGAGGACATCTACGCTGCCATCGCTTCACATTTTGCATTGGAGGAGCGCCATATGCGCGAGGCCGGATACGCTGAGTATGCAGCGCACAAAGACGAGCACGAGGAGTTGCTTGATCAACTTCGGGACTTAATGGACGATTACATGGACGACCCTGTGGCCGGCACTGTTAAGTTGCAGGATCGACTGGCCGACTGGTTTGGAAAGCACTTCTCGACCTTTGACGCCAGGTTGCATTTGGTCCTGGGGGAGCATGCGCACTAAGCCGTGCGGCTATATGGCTATTCCGGTGCACCGAGAATCATTTTCATCAGGCGAAAGCTGGCCAGGGCCAGTACCAGGAAAATCGCAAAAAATACGATCTGGCGCTGTTTGATCACCGTGCCACGGCGCTGTTCGATCAGCCGTACCAACCAGTCTGATACCAGGTAGACCACGATCGCATTGAGCGTAAAAAGGACGAGTTCCGACATTATTTCTCCCTGTTACGAATTGACCGGTAACACACGACCAGGAATAGCAGGCCGCCGATTACCGAGATCAGGCCACCCAGGCCCATCAAACCCATGCCGGCAACTTCACCCAGCCGGTCAACTCCCTGGGCCAGGCCGGCAGTTTTACGTTGCACGCCATAACCACCGGTCCATGCCAGCCCGATGATATGCAATATTTGTCCGCCGGCATAAAGGCACGGTTGCCACCAGGCCATACGTGGCGGAATCGCACCGAATCCCAGGCGTGGCAGCAGGTAATAACAAAGGCCCATAAAGGCAATGGTTACGCCGACGGTAGAGCCGTGGTAGTGAGCCGGGATAACGATATCCAGGCCGGATATCATGAAACCGACAATGCCGCCGACGGTGAACAGAACCAGTGAGGAGAGCAGGGCGGCCCGCAAATAGCTGGCCTCCGGCCCATCTTCCGGTTTTGGTCTGCCTGACTTGAACACACTCACCAGCACTGCCAGCCCCAGCGGCAGGCAGGACAGGCCGCCGTATTTCATCAGTTCGGTGAAAGCCAGGCGATGTCCGGGTGAAACGACATCATGGGCAAGATAGAGAAAGGGCACGGTAATCACGGGTAACGACAGAATGATCAGGAAAGTCAGCGTGAGTCGCGGGGTCAGCTCAAAGCGGCAACCGCTGGCGTCCGCCAGAACGATCCAGGCAATCATCATCAGCAGCGTGTGTGAAAACTGCAGCACATGCCCGTTCCCCCAAAACAGGAACTCGTAGTAAATCTCACCCGCCATATCAGATGGCGTGCCGGCCCATGAGGCAACCAGCGCTGCGATGGCCGCCGCAGTGATCAACGCGCCCAGCGCGATTCCAAGCTGTAGAGCCGTGTTCCCATCCAGCACGGTTGATGGCTTACGCAGCGACAGCAGCGAACGCAACAGGTGCGAGGCAATGCCGACCGTGAACAGGATCAGCCCCGTATAGAAAACCGGGTGGCGCAGCAGCGGCACATAGTTGTTCATCAGGGGGTCGGCCGCCCCGACAAAGGGCGAAATAATGATGACAGCTGTGCCGGCAGCAGCCAGCCACCATGAGATGCGGTCCCATACCGGTCGTTCCCTGGCAGAAGCCAGGCTCCACAGCATGCCCGCAATGGAAAGCAACCAGATCACAACAGACAGGTTGACGTGAACGACCAGAGCCACCCGGAAAAAGTCGATCAGTGGGGTTATTTGCTGGATTGCGGGGGTTCGCGCCAGCACCAACAAAATTGAGAAAATACCGGCCCCGACCAGAGACGCCAGCCCAAGCATCAGCCAGGCCGTAACCGCCTTGCGCATGGTCTCGTTCTGGATCTGAAGGGGGTAGCTGGTGATCGGCATAAGGTCCTTTCTATAAAATCATTGGGGTCTTATGGACAGCGATGTTAGCCGTGTAGGCAAAAAGCGATAAAGCGATGATAAACCATATGATTCGGCCTGAGCGGGTTTTTGCCCACTTCAGGGTAAACATGGCGGCCAATATGTAGAGGATCACGACGATGACCTTCTCGCTCAGCCAGGGGGTGACCAGGGGTGCCTGCCGTGTAGCGAAGCACAACAAAACAGCAAACGTCAGTAGCAGTGTGTCGTTAATGTGTGGCGCAACCCGAATCCATTTTTTTCTCAGCCAGCCGGACTGGCGAATCAGCATCCAGAAACGCAGCAGAAACAGCGTGATGCTGATCATGGCGGTCAGGATATGCAGCTGCTTGATGGCGAGGTAGTGCGTGCTAAGAAAATGCATCCACGTATAATGGCAGCATGTCAGAAAATAATCCGAAAAACAGCAATTTCCGCCTGATTCTACTGGCGGTATTTGTAGGTGCGATCAGTGCCGTGGCCGGCATCACGGTTTGGCGTATGGCCGCCATCCAGCAACAGCATCAACCGTCGGATGCAAGCCTGATGGTATTGCCGGAACCCAAGGTGGTTGCTGATTTTGCGCTGGTGGATGGCCAGGGTCAGCCGTTTTCGCTGGAGAACCTGCGCGGCCATTGGTCGTTGCTATTTTTCGGCTTCACCAACTGTCCTGACGTGTGTCCGAGTGCCTTGTACGATCTCAACCTGGTCAGTGAACAACTCGAGGCTTCGCAGAGAGCGGGATCAGCCGATGTACAGGTGGTTTTCGTCTCGGTGGATCCGGAGCGGGATACCCCGGAAAAACTGTCGCAGTACGTGTCTTATTTTAACCCCGGCTTCATAGGGGTCAGCGGCAGCAATGAGCAGCTTGCCCCAATGACAATGCAGATGGGCATTGCCTACCGCGTCGAGGAGCACGAAGCCGAAGCGGAGCGATACGAGGTATACCACTCTGCCAGCATCATGCTGATGGATCCTCGTGGCCGTTTACACGGTGTATTTCCCGCGCCCCACAATGCGGAAAAAATGGCCGTCGAACTCGCGCAGGTTATCGACTAGCGTTTTACAACGATCAGATGTTCATCACGTGAAGCTGGGCCACAACGTGCTTGACGCTGGTATCATCCGGGTCGTTGTTGATCTGGAAGTTCAGCGACTTCATTAAATGGAGCATCTTGTGGTTGTTGGCCAACACTGAGCCTTCCATTCTTTCCAGGTCGCGACCTCGTGCAATTTCCATCAATCGTTGCATCAGCAGGTGGGCGATTCCTTTGCCGCGCCAGCGGTCTGAGACTACCAGTGCAAATTCGCAGCTCTTCTTGTCCAGGTTGGTCGTGTAGCGGCAGACACCGATTTGTTCGTCGCTGTTTCGCTTGACCGCGACCAGCGCCATCTCGTTGTGGTAGTCGATCTGGGTGAAACGGACCAGCATTTCCTGGCTTAATTCCTGTACCGAGTTCATGAACCGGAAGTACTTCGATTCCTTTGACAGTTCACGCACAAATTTCGCTTCAATCTCCGCGTCTTCAGGGCGAATCGGCCTGATCACCATGTCGGTACCATCGCTGAGCTGGATGTTCTTGACCAGGTGGGCAGGGTACGGATGAATGGCCAGGTGGTTATACGGATCGGTAGAAGGTTTGGGGTAATCGACCCGGATGCGGGCATCAACGGCCACGATCCCATTTTCATCCATAATCATCGGGTTGATATCCATTTCCTGGATCCAGGGCAGTTCGCAGGCCATGGCAGACACGCCCAGCAGCACATCAACCAGCTGATCCATATTAACTGCCGGCATATTGCGAAATTCGCCCAGCAGCCTGGAAACCTTGGTGCGATGGATCAGGTCGGTAGCCAGGCGGTGGTTCAACGGGGGCAGTGAGATAGCCGAATCCCCCATGATTTCGACAGCCGTGCCGCCGCTGCCAAAACTGATCACGGGACCGAACACCGGATCGTTGATGATGCCAATCATCAGCTCCCGCCCGTTTGAACTGCGGTACATTTTCTCGATAGTGACCCCGGAAATATGAACGTCAGGCAGTTTGGCCATAACCCCGTCAATGAGTTGACGGTAGGCACCACGCACCTCGTGGGCAGAATTAATGTTCAGCCGGACGCCGCCGGCGTCCGACTTGTGAGATATGTCCGTCGACAGTACTTTCATGGCGATCGGGAAGCCGATCGATTCAGCAATGACCAGAGCTTCGTTAGCCGAATGTGCAACGGCGTTGCGCACGGTAGGAATGCGGAAAGCCGTTAGTATCGCGAGCGACTCCGGCTCCGTTAGAATTTTTCTTTGCTCGGTCAATACGCCCTGAATAATCAGACGGGCACCCTCGGAATCGGGTGGCTCCTGTTCGCTTGAGAGGCGGCCCGGTGTCTGCAGCAGCAGGCGCTGATTGCGGTTGTAGCGCGACAGGTAGGAAAACGCATCTACGGCATTTTCCAGTGTGCTGAAATTCGGCACACGCGCAGCGTTGAACAGTTCGCTTGCTGCCGCGACCTGTGCGCCGCCCATCCAGCTGGTCATGACGGGCTTTTTACTCTTCTCCACAGATTGGATGACGGCTTCGGCAACTTCGGTCGGCCGGGTCATCGCCTGTGGGGTCAGGATAACAATGGCCCCATCGATATCCGGGTCCGCCAGGCAAATATCGATGGCTTGCTGGTAGCGTTCCGGCGGTGCGTCCCCGATCAGGTCGACCGGGTTTCCATGAGACCAGACTCCCGGAAGTACCTCATTGAGTGCGTTGATGGTGTCTTCGCTGAGCTTGCAGAGCTCAATGCCACGGTCAGTGGCGCGGTCTGCCGCCATCACACCCGGGCCGCCGCCGTTGGTAATGATCACCAGGCGATCTGCAGCGCTACGGTAGTTTGTGGAGGAGAGTGCCTTTGCTGCCGCAAAAAGCTGTCCGATGGTCTTTACCCGCAAAACACCTGAGCGGGACAGCGCGGCTGAAAAGGTCTCATCGCTGCCAACCAGCGCACCCGTGTGTGACATGGAGGCTTCGGCGCCGGCCGCATGACGACCGACTTTCAGCGCGATGACCGGCTTGATGCGTGCTGCCGCACGCAGGCTGCTCATGAATCGGCGCGCGTCCTTGATGCCCTCAATATAAAGCAGGATGGCCTTGGTCTCCGGATCGGATACCAGGTAGTCCAGGTAGTCGCCAAAGCTAAGGTCGGCAGCGATTCCGCTTGAAACCACCGCGGAAAAGCCGATGTCGTTTTGCTCGGCCCAATCGAGAATAGCGGTACAGATCGCGCCGGACTGAGAAACAAAGGCAAGTTTGCCGGGCCGGGCGTTGTTATAGCCGAAGGTGATATTCAGTCCAATATTCGGCCGGATGATGCCCAGGCAGTTGGGCCCCATAAGACGGATGTTGTAGCGTTGGGTCAGTTCAATGACGCGGTCTTCCAGACGCCGTCCTTGAGCACCTGTTTCACGGAAACCGGCGGACAGGATCAACATCATCTTGATGCCCTGCTCACCGCAGGCCTCTACGATGGCCGGAATGCTGGATGCTGGCGTTGCGACTACGGCCAGGTCGATCGGTTCATCGATGGCTTCCAGCGAAGGCCAGGCCTTCTGACCCTGTACTTCGTCGCGCTTCGGATTGATCGCATAGATCCGCCCTTCGTAGCCCGAAGTGATCAGGTTTTTGAATACGATTCCGCCAACGGAATCAGGCCTGTCGCTGGCCCCGAACAGGGCGACGCTTTCAGGAGTGAATAACGGAGCAAGGTAATGTGAGTTCATAGGGCGCAAACTATCTCATATTCTTGTTGAAGTCGTGAAGTTTTACACAGGATAATGACACCAGTCACCCCATAGGAATCTAATCTTGCGCACTGCATATATCAGCCACCGGGCATGTCATGAGCACGACACCGGAGAAGGCCATCCAGAGAGCGCCAGACGCATCTCGGCCATTGAAGACCAGTTTGTAACCACCAGCCTGTTCGATGTGCTCAGGTACTACGATGCACCCCAGGTGACGCAGGAGCAGTTACTGCGGGTGCATAGCGCCGCGCACCTGGAGGCGCTGGAGGCAGCAATGCCGAAAAGTGGATATGCGCGTTTGGACCCTGACACAGTCATCAGTCCGGCAACATTGCAAGCCGCGCGCCGGGCGGCCGGGGCTGCCGTGTTGGCGGTGGACCTGGTGATGAGCGGCGAGATGGAATCGGCCTTCTGCTGCGTGCGTCCACCCGGCCACCACGCGGAAAGCAACCAGGCGATGGGTTTTTGTCTTTACAACAATATTGCAGTGGGTGCGGCGCATGCGCTGGAGACTTACGGGTTGAAACGGGTCGCCATCATCGATTTCGATGTGCACCATGGAAATGGCACCGAAGATATTTTCAGTGAAGAGCCGCGGGTGCTTTTCTGCTCCAGCTACCAACATCCCTTTTTTCCATACACCCGGATACTGGAGAATTCGCCAAACAGGGTCAGTGTGCCGCTTGATGC